>CAYUHW010000034.1:0-10358 GCA_964444605.1 uncultured Christensenella sp.
GCATGAACGGCGCCGACCTTAGCTGTCTGAAGGGCGTCTTCTCCGGCGGCGACTCTTTGTCTCCCGAGCTGAAGAAGAAGTTCGACACCTTCCTCTATGACCACAAGGCCACCATTCAGGTTCGTGAGGGCTACGGCACTACGGAGACCGTTACGGCCTGCTGTCTGACCCCGCCCAACCTTTCCAAGGAGGGCAGCATCGGCGTGCCTTTCCCGGATACCTACATCAAGATTGTCCGTCCCGGCACCGAGGAAGAGCTTCCCTACGGCGAAGAGGGCGAAATTCTGCTGGCCGGCCCCTCGGTCATGTCCGAGTACATCCGCCATCCTCAGGAAACGGCCAATACCCTTCGCCGCCATGCAGACGGCCTGACTTGGGTATACACCGGAGACTTGGGCATTATGGATCAGGAAGGCTTTATCTACTTCCGCGGCCGCAGCAAGCGCATGATTGTCTCCAGCGGCTACAACATCTACCCCAGCCAGTTGGAAAACATTCTGGATGCCCACGAGAAGGTCCACATGAGTTGTGTCATCGGCGTACCCGATCCCTACCGCATGCAGAAGGTCAAGGCCTTTGTCATGCTGAAGCCCGGCGTGGATGCCAACGATGCCACCAAGGAAGATATTCTGGCCTACTGCCGCAAGCACATTGCCAAGTACGCCATGCCCTATGACATTGAGTTCCGTGCAGATCTCCCCAAGACGCTGGTAGGCAAGGTTGCTTATCGGGTATTGGAGGAGGAGGAAGCCGCCAAGAATGCTTCTAAGGCCGAAAACGCCGCCGAAAAGTAACCCTATACCGTCTTTCATTCCGCCCGAGCAGCTTTGTTCGGGCGGTTTTTTTATCCCGAAAATCCCTGCGATTTGTACGGATTTCCCCGCCTTACGCCTCTCGGATTGTATATTTCCTGTTGCTCAGACCTTTGAAATGTGCTATCCTTATTGCATATTATGCAGTGAGGTGTAACGATGCTGAGAATTGAGCATGCTGAGGTCTCCGGCTGGATGGCCGCCATTCGGGGAATGCGGAACCCCTTAAACAGCTGGGATCGTATGGACTCCCAAATCACTTTTGAGGACGGGAAGGAGCTTGTTACCCTTGGCGAAAACGATTTGAGCCTCATGAAGCGGCTGTGCCGGGCGGGAAGCGACCATCGGAAGTATCTGCGCATGCTTACCGTGACCATGGATATCACCGCCATGCAACCTTGGTGGTTTGAATTTGATACATACAAGGTGGGCACCGTCCGCAATTCCTGCTCCAAAATGCATAAAATCCATGCCAAACCCTTTACTTTGGAGGATTTTTCCTCCGCAGGTTTGGAGGAAGTTCCCTATGCTAAAGAAGCGGCCGAAGCCGTCATCGCCGCCTGCGAACGGCTCCGGCAGGATTTTAACGCCACCAAAGAGAAAAAGTACTGGCGGGCTCTCATTGAGCTGCTGCCGGAGGGATATGAGATGCGGGCCACGGTACAGCTAAACTATGAGGTGCTGCTGCATATGTATTGGGCTCGAAAGAATCACAAACTGCAGGAGTGGCATGTGTTCTGCGACTTTGTAAAGACCCTGCCCTACTTCAGCGAAATCTGTCTGGAGGAAGCGTAAGATGCGTCTGGCAGGTGCCCCTGCGGCGCAGGAACTGTATATCCAAACGGCACGGGAGTTTTCCCATGCATCAAATCCTCTCCTGCTGGTACTCCGCCAGGAGGGCGATTTGGGTGCGGCGGGGTATTTGTCCATGATTCGCCGCAACTGCGCCGCCCATGGCATCTGGCTTCTGGAAGGAGACATGGAGGACGCGCAGGTGCTGAAGACGCCGGGGCTTTGCGGATGCATTGCCATTTCCCGGGGCGAAGTTTCCATTCCTCCTTCTTTGGACGTAGACGGAGCCGGATGGGAAAGCTGCTATTCTCTGTATAAAGGGGAGCTTGCCTTCAACACTCCCTGCACGGCGGAGGCCTGCCTGCGGCTGTTGGACTACTACCGCATTCCCCTTGCAGGACAGCATGTGGTGATTTTAGGGCGCTCTTTGCGGGTGGGCAAACCTTTATCCCTGCTTCTTTCGGAGCGGGACGCCACCGTGACTTTGTGCCACAGCAAAAGCCGTAATCTTCAGGCCCTTACCTCCATGGGAGATATTCTCGTCTGCGCCGCAGGGGTGCCGGGGCTTATTACGAAAGAGCATGTGCGCCCGGGACAGACGGTCATAAACGTGGGCGGAGATGCTTTGGAGGAGGAGATTGCACCCATAGTCGAAAACCTCGCTCCCAACCGCGGTGGCGTAGGCCCCCTAACCACGGCGGTGCTTCTTCGGCATGTGTGCATGAATGCAAAATAATCGATTCATCAATAAAGGAGAGGTTTGTGCCTCTCCTTTTTTCGTTATGGTGAATGGACTTTGTGCGTCAGGCATACAGCCGGGGATTTTTATCGAGAGCATACATAAGGGGCAATCCCAGCACATAGCAGCTCAGCGCCTCTTCCCCGCCAACCTGCACCATGGCTATGGGATAGGTCAGCCCGTATTGATATACATAGGTGAGCAAAGCCCCTACTATGAGAGCATTGCACAGCACCGCAGGAAAGGGGGCAAGAAATTTGGGCAAACGGGTTTTGGCCAGCTTCCTCGTGAGGATGGCCCCCAGCAAAGTGGCAAGACTGCCCAGAATCACATCCGCCGCCATGGCGCCTGAGAGAAGGTTCCCCACAAGGCAGCCGATAAACAGCCCCGGCACCGCCGCTTCCATGTAGTAGGGCAGTACGCACAGAGCTTCGCTGATGCGGCACTGAATGGGTCCTAAGGAAAAGGGCCACACAAAGGTCAAAGCCGCATACAAAGCGGCAATGACCCCGGCTTTGGCCATATAGTCTATGGTTTCATGCTTTAACATCCGCATAGCAGTCTTTCAATCTCCTTTTTGCTTTGCGCATACAATATGTCCTCATCCAGCCCCAGAATCCGGCCGTCCTGCACCCGCAGAATTCCGTTGACAAACACCATATCGCAGGGATGATGATACCCTACGGCGCCAAAAAGATCCTGAGGGTTCCGCTCGGCGCACAGCAGCTCCGGTTTATCGCGGCGAATGAGGAAGAAGTCTGCCCGATACCCCGGGGCAATCTGCCCTAAGTCCTTCTCTCTGCCCAAAAGGGCGGCGCTGCCTGCGGTGGCCATTTTTAAAAGCGCATACCCCGTAGGCGCCTTTTCTCCCCAGGTAAGCCGATGGAGCAGGTAGGCAGAGCGGATTTCGTCCATCATGTTGCTGCCGTCGTTGCTGGCGGAGCCGTCTACGGCCAAGCCCACCTTAACGCCCAGTTCCAGCATTTTGGGCACACGGCAGACCCCGCTGTGAAGCTTCATGTTGGAGTTGGGACAGTGAGCTACCCCCGTGCCCGTGTCCCTCAACAGCTTTAACTCTTCATCGTTCATGTGAATGCCGTGGGCATACCACACGTCATCTCCCACCCAGCCCAACTGCTCCATGTAGCCGACGGGGCGCAGACCCACACGGCTGAGGGTATAGTTTTCCTCGTCCATGGTCTCCCCCACATGGGTATGAAGGCGGGCGTGGTAGCTTCTGGCCAGCTTGGCGCTCTCCCGCATCAAATCCGCCGACACGGAGAAGGGCGAGCAGGGAGCAAGGGCAATGTCCCGCATGCCGTCCTTTGTATTCAGATGATAGGTTTCCAAAAGTCTGCGGCTGTCCCTGAGGATTTCATCCACGGACTGCACTACGGAGTCGGGGGGCAGTCCTCCGTCCTTTTTGGATAAGTCCATACTGCCTCGGGAAGCAAAGAAGCGGATGCCCAGTTCTTCCGCCGCCTGCATCTGCCGCTCTATTAAGTCTCCCGCTCCCGCAGGAAAGACATAGTGGTGGTCAAAGCAGGTGGTGCAGCCGAACTTCAACAGTTCCCCCATGCCGCTGAGGGAAGAAAGATAAACCGTGTCTCCCTTTAGGTTCTTCCAAATCTCATAGAGATATTTCAGCCACTCAAAAAGTTCCATGCCCTGCACCTGAGGAAGGCTGCGGGTGAAGTACTGATACAGATGGTGGTGGGTATTCACAAAGCCGGGATACAGAAAACAGCCCCTGCCGTCATACTCCTTCTCCGCCTTTTCTTCCAAAGAGCCGATATGGGCAATGCGGCCGTCCTCCAGCCACAGGTCCGTATGGCGGAAGATGCTGTCCTGCCCATCGCAGGTGATGATGGCGTCCACGTTCCGTATGCAAGTGCGCATGGGGTATACCTCCTTATATGAATACCAGATTTGGGTATTCACAGTATAGCACAGATGGGCTCCGGCCACAAAAGGTTTTTTCTATGCATTTTTTACTAATATCTATAAAATGGGTCTTGCAAAAAAAGACAAAGTATGTTAACATGAACTTGATTTTGGTTTTGACGTGCACGTGTATGCGCGCTGCCATGCCCTCAAGCCAAACAACTAAACGATAATGGAGTTCTTAACATGGAATGGTATTGGTATATCGTTCTCTGCATTATTGTTCTCGCTGTTTGCTACATTCTCTTTAACTTCCTCAAAGTTATGAGAATGAAGGAAGGCACCGAGGAAATGGCAGAGATGGCGGGTATTATCCGCAGCGGATCGGTCACTTTCTTAAAGACCGAGTATAAGACAATCGCTCTGGTTGTGGCCATTGTAGCGTTGGTCTTCTCTTTATTCGTAGAAAAAACAAGTGGTATTACCTTTATTATGGGTGCCTGCATGAGCAGTGCCGTGTGCGTGCTGGGTATGCGTTCCGCTACCTATGCAAACGTGCGCACCGCCAACACTGCCCGGGAAAGCAAGTCCATCGGAGAAACCGTAAAGGTAGCTCTTTGCGGCGGCAGCATCAGCGGTCTGTCCGTTCAGGCCTTCGGTATGCTGGGTTTGATTCTCATCCTCATCATCTGGGGCGTGGAATACGATGCCGTGGGCGCAGGCTTCTTGGCCAATCTGGAGTGCAATCCCTCCATCATGCGCATTACCACCTACTCTCTGGGCTGCTCCATCGTAGCCATGTTCAACCGTGTAGCCGGCGGCAACTACACCAAGGCCGCCGACATCTCCTCCGACATTCTGGCCAAAATCCGCCACGATATGCCTGAGGACGACAGCCGCGTGCCCAACGTGGTAGCCGACTTCATCGGCGACAACGTCAACGACATCGCCGGCAATTGCTCCGACTTGCTGGAGAGCTTTGTGGCCACCATGGCTTCCGCCATTATGATTGCCGCAACCATTTATGCAGGCGCTAAGGGTGCCGTCAGCGAAGCCGCTTTCAGCTCCACCGTGGTCTTCCCCATCCTGCTGGCCGGCGGCGGTCTGCTGGGCTGTGTGCTGGGTCTTGGCTATGCTTCCGTCAAGAAGATGAGCGATAATCCCAGCCGGGAGCTGAATCTGGCCACCTGGATTTCTGCAGGTCTGACCATTGTCATCGGCCTTGTAGCGGCTTATGTGGTCTTCAAAGACGTAGTTCTGTATGATGACTTCATCGCCGGCTGGCTGTCCCCCTGGATTTCCGCCGTGCTGGGCATTGTCAGCGGCATTGCCATCGGCATTATCACCGAGTACTACACCAGCACCGACTTTAAACCCACCAGAAAGCTGGCCGAGATTGCTGCCGAGGGCGAAGCCTTCGTCATCACCAAGGGCGATGCCATCGGCTCCCGCTCCTGCCTGCTGCCCATTCTGGTCATTGCCCTGGCTCTGTTCATCTCCGGTAAGGTCTGCGGTACCTACGGAATCGCCATCTCCTCTCTGGGCATGCTGGCCTTTGTAGGCGCCACCGTATCCATCGATGCCTTCGGCCCCATTGCCGACAACGCCGGCGGTTTGGCTGAAAGCTGCCATCTGAGCGAAGACGTCCGTGCCATCACCGACAAGCTGGATGCTGTGGGCAACACCACTGCGGCCATCGGCAAGGGCTTTGCCATCGGCTCCGCCGCCTTTGCCACCGTATCCCTGATTGTCGCCTATGTAGGGAACTACACCTCTGTCAGCGCTGAACCTACCTTGAATATCGCCTCTTATATCGTCGTAGCAGGCGGCATCATCGGCGGTGCGCTCATCGAGTACTTCTCTGCTCTGCTGACGGACAACACCATCGAGTCTGCCAAGCGCATGGCGGACGAGGGCGACAAGCAGCTCTCCATCCCCGGCGTTCTGGAGGGCACGGTGAAGCCCGACTACAACAAGCTCATTGAGATGGCCGCCAAGCAGGCCCTCAAGACCATGCTCCTGCCCTCCGTGCTGGCTCTGATGATTCCCATCATCGGCGGCTTCCTCTTCGGCGTGCAGTTCGTAGGCGGCATCCTCATCGGCGCCACCATCGTGGCCATCCCCCGTGCCATCTTCATGGGCAACTCCGGAGGTGCTTTCGACAATGCCAAGAAGTATATCGAAAGCGGCTCCATCCCCGGCCACGGCAAGGGCTCTTCTGCCCATAAGGCCGCCGTTACCGGTGACACCGTAGGCGACACCCGTAAGGACGTGGTGGGCGTAGCTCTGGACATCTTCATCAAGACCATGTCCACCGTTGCCAACACCCTGGCTGTGGTCTTCTCCCGCTTCACCCTGTTTAAGTAAGCGGTCTATTGACACCTCTTTGGGGCTCTTCGGAGCCCCTTTTTTATACCAATTCGCGGAGGAGACTGTGAAAAAGTGCATTGCCTCCGTAGAGAAGCAGGCGGACGGAAGATGCAAAGTCACCTATCGAGGCATAGACCGAGGGACGTGGCTGCCCTTAGGGGATATGCAAAAATGCGCCACACATGTCCTGCAGGGTTTCCTTCGCAGTACGCCCATGAAGGATATGCCGTCCTAAAAGCGGGCACATAAAAAAGAAGGCAGAAAGTACCGGCTTTCTATGCCTTCCTCTTTTCTTGAAGATGCGTTATGCTTCCCCGTTCCTCTCTTCGTTTTTTCGAGCAATCTCCCGGGTAATCTCCGGCATTTTTCCTTCGATTTTGTAAAAGAACATAAGCACGGCCCCTATGCCGTAGCCCACCATGGGCATACCCACAAAGCACCAGCCGAAGAAATTGCGGACTGCCTCCGGCTGAAGAATAATCTGGGCGGAGGTCTCCGGCACAATATAGCCAAAGCCGTGGATGCCAGCCAGTAGTACCGTCTGGGCAATGCCCAAGGCAATGGTCTGCACCATGCTGTTGACGGAAGCGGAGAACCCGTCTGCCCGAAAGCCCTGCTTCCACTCCACATGATCCAAGGCTTCCGCCAGCAAGGAGGCTATGATGTAAGTGGGAAGGGCGCCCATGGACTTGATAAACAGGCAAATCAGCACCATGATCAGGTTATCGGATTGAAGAAGTGCCAGCAGACTGCCCGCCGCCGCCAGAGAAAAGCCCGCCATGGCCACACGGCGCTTGCCAAACTTTTTTACCAGCGGCCAGAGCAAAAACACGCCGTAACCCAGGGGTGCCTGTCCAATCATATTCACCAGAATCTGCTTCCCCGCCCCCGACTCTACGGAACTGCCCAGCACCCAGTTGCAATAATACAGCATACTGCTGGTGGAAAAGCTGTTGCACAGATTCAGTACCAAGGTGAGGGCGATGACCATAAGCCAGTATTTGTCTTTCAGGCAGGCGTGAATCTGCTGTTTAAAGGAGGCAGTCTGCTGTTTGTGGGCTTCGGTTTCCGCCGTGACCCGCTCCAAAGTAAAGTAGTACTCCACCAAAACCGCCGGAATGGCCAGCACGGACAAAAGACCCATGAGCGTAATCCAGTGTCCCTGGGCCTCTGCCCCCACGCCGATTTTGCTGACCAACACAGGCATGATGATGGTGGAGAGCATACCGGGAATCATGGAAGTGCCTGTGGAGGTAAGCATGGCCAGGGTATCCCGCTGCTTTACGTCTCGGGTGGATAGGGGCACCATCAGGGAATGGCTTAGGGAATAGACGGCGAAAGCCAGTCCGAAGAAGAGATTGTAGCTAATCACCACCCAGGCAATCCGAACGCCCTGAGAGGCTTTGGGCACGGCATAAAGAAGCACGCCGCACACGGTCAGCATTAGCCCTGAAGCCAGAATCCACGGCCGAGCCTTCCCCTGCTTGGTGCGGGTACGGTCAATCATGCGGCCGATAAGCAGTCCCGTTAAACTGCTGAGAATCTTGGACAGCAGGGGCATCATGGTGAGAAATCCCCCTGCAAGCCCCAGCACATCCGTATAAAACTGGGTCAAATATGTGCCCGCTACGGCGGAATATACCATGTAAACCAAACATGGCCCCACAAAATAGCCCAGTACCTTCTCACTTTTCTGCACCTGCGGGCTGCGGATTTTTGAGTTTAGCATGTCCCCGGTCAGGAACTTTTTCATTACTGCCTCCGAAAATAAACTTTGCGAAATTTTAACAACACCCGTTGACAACTTTTGTATTTTCATTATACTGAACCTGTGCGGAATTCTCAACCGCCAATCCCTTTCGGTTTGGAACATGCGCAACAAAAGGCATATATCTGTTGACGGAGGATACAGCATGAACGGAATTGACAATCGGGTACGCTACACCCGCATGATGATTGAGCAGAGCTTTCTGGAACTGCTTGCAGAAAAGCCTGCGGGAAAAGTTACGGTAACGGAGCTTTGCCAGCGGGCGCAAATCAACCGAGCCACCTTCTATAAGCATTATCTGGATATTGCGGATTTGCTGGAAAAGATGGAGGAAAGTCTTTTTGACCAAATTCGCGCCGTCTTTGATACGGATAATATAAAGATACAAGACTTTCTTGTGAAGATGATGTACTACACCCGAGAAAACTATGCACGCTTTATGGCCTTGGGCGGAGACAACGGGGACCCCAATCTGATGGCCAAAACCTTTATGGTTTGCTATGAGAAGGGATATCCCCTGATGTCCAGCAACATACGCACCCTGTCCAGGGAGGAAAAGGAGATGCTCTTTGCCTTTATGTCCCACGGTGCAGGTGCTATTTTGACCTTGTGGATTAAAAACGGCATGAAAGAAAGCCCCGAGGAAGTCGCGCGGCTCATTTTAAGTCTATGCAGTATTACCGCAGACGGAGTTCTTCAGCCCAACTGGAAAAGCAAATATACGGAGTAAACGCAAGGCCGGTTCCCCTTTATGGGAACCGGCCGTTTTGTTATATCCCATGCTACAGGCACAGCACCCGCAGCATCCGGGATTTGTCGGTGCATCCCAGCTCCTTTAAGATGGGAGCCGAGTATCTGTCAAACTCCGTATGATCGATGAGGCGGAAAGCGGCAGCGGCTACGTCCATAACCTCCGCTTTAGTCGTCTCCTCCCCCATCGTGCCGATGCAGAGAAAGCGCAGGAGAATGTACACGGCGCACAGGGCGACAAACTCATCTGTCAGATTCACCGGCCGATCCTGAAATGGGAATTGGACAAAAAACATATGGTTGACCAGCATGTTTTCAAACCAGCTCTCCCAGCGGGGCATGAGGGATACAAAGCGGGCGGCGGCGGCCGCATACTTTTCATACGCCTCCTCCCCCCGTCCAAAGTTGGCAAGGGCCTTGCGGCCGTAGTCCCGAATGCTGACGCTGCGCTCGTCCAAAATCTCCAGCATTTGTCCTGCAACCTTTAGTCCAAAGCGCAGATGCTCCGGAGCGGCTTCGATGGTGTCGGGAACGCCCAGGGTTTCTTTGCCGGAAAGCAGCGCCTCCACCCGCTTATGCTCCCCCTTCTGCAAGGCCGCATCCATCCGCTCCACGGCCTCGCCCAGCAAAACGAGCCTTCGGGGCAAGGGAAAGATCCTGTCCTGCACCTTGGAGATAAACCACAGGCGAATCTCCTGCTCCCGCCCTGCGTTTTCAAAGCAAAACTGCCTCGGCGGGGCTTCGGGAACATGAAACTCCATGGCTTTGGACAAAAAGCGCAGGGGTTCCTCGTGGGAAAACAGCATCTCGATGACCGCTTCACAGCTATTGGCGCAGGAGCACTCGTGTACCTCCCCAGTACGCACCCCTCTTGGGTACAGACGGCATACGGCGGCAAGGGCTCCGTCCCCCAGCTCGCTGTGCATGGCGCAGCGGCCGTCCTCCAAGCGCATGGGGCACTGACCGTCATAACGGGGGGAAATCTGGGCATAGGCCTCGGGAGAAGGACGGTCGGCAATGTGCATGGCGCAGTCAATCTTCCTTCTCAGCTCGGGGGAACAGTCCACGCTGAGAAGCCGAAAGTAATCCGTCAAAGAAAAAGAAATCGGCCAGCCTTCACAGCAGGCGTTGCGGCAGGCGCCCATTTTGCAATGAAAGTCTGGGAAGTAATCCGGCATGAGATATTCGTGAATATGGCTCATGATTTTCACCTTTCATTCAAGTTTTCGGGTAATTTTATCAC
>CAYUHW010000035.1:0-10329 GCA_964444605.1 uncultured Christensenella sp.
ATATAGCGCAGTTCCTCTCCGGTGAACATGCGGGTGTAGAGCACCAGGGCCACATACAGGAGGATGGCGCAGAACACCGCCCCCAGGGTGGCAAGGGAGCCGGCATGAATTTTACAGAACAGGCCGTAAATCAGGTACACCGCCCCGCCCATAAGGGCAGAAGCGTACAGGGGCTTTAACAGGGTGTCCTTCCAGTTTACCTTCATCCCCGTAAATTTAATGAGCAGGATGGTGTCCAGAATCCCCGCCGCCCCGTAACAGACGATGTTGGAGAAGGAGGCGCCCAGAATGTTCAAAGCGGGAATGGACAGCAGAATCCGATTGCTGATAACCTTCAGCACGCCCCCCACCAGCAGAAACAGCACCGGCCAGCGCTGTTTGCCGATGCCCTGCAGAGCCCCGGTGGTGGTCTGCACCAAGGAGATAAAGATTACCGTCCAAGCCGCCACCTGCATAATGCGGGTAGCCTGTTGTAAAGAATCCTCCGTAATGGAGCGGAAGAGCAGGCGGATTATGGGGCCGCCCATAACAAATAGCCCTACGGCGCAGGGAAGGCCGATGACCATGGACAGCTTTAAGCCCAGCCCCGCCGCACGGCGCACCCCTTCCTCATCCTGCTTGGAGAGGCTGGCGGAGATGGCGGGCACCAGAGACATGGCCAGTGCCGTGGTCAAAGAGGCAGGCAGGTTGATCAGCGACCGCACATTGCTGCTCAAGGCCACATAGGCGGCGTCTACGGCGCTTTCGTCCATATATTCCCCCAGCAGGGAGAAAATCATCTTCACGTCCAAAATGCCCGTCAAAGGGATGATGGAAGCCCCCAGGGTAATGGGCACGGCAATGCGCAGCATGGTGGAGACGATGCCCTTTTGCTCTCCCCCTTCAGAAGCCGCTCCTACGGGCATGTAGGCCCTGCGGTTTTTAAAGCGGAAGGCCATGACCACCAGCAGTGCCGCCGCCTCGGAGACCGTAACCCCCAGCAGCAGTCCCGCCGCCCCGTACATAGCCCCCCTGGGCATCCAGTGCTTGGCCAAAGCCAGACCGAAGAGGCACTTGACCACCTGCTCCGCAATCTGGGACAGCCCCGTGCCGCTCATATGCTGCATGCCCTGCAGATACCCTCTGTAGGCGCACATGGCGGAGACGAAGAAGAGGGCGGGAGCCAGCATGCGGAAGGGCAGTACATAGCTGCTGTCCTTGCCGATAAAGGCCACGGAGAACCACTCCGCCCCAAAGAACAGCACGGCGGTGGTCACAAGGCCGATGAGGCTCAGCACCAGCAGGGAGCGGCGCAGTACCGCCCGCGCCCCCCAGTAGTCCCCCCGGGCCGTGCGCTCGGAGACCATGCGGGAGATGGCCGTGGGAATCCCCGAGGAGGAGATAATCAGCAGCCAGGAATAGAAGGGGAACACGGCCTCATAGTAGACCATGCCCTCCACGCCGATAATGTTATAGGCCCAGATGCGGATGAGCACGCCGATAATCTTGCAAAGGATTCCCGCCGCTCCCAAAATGGCCGCACCCAGCACAAAGGAAGAACGCTTATTTTGACTCATAGCATCAGTATACCACCGCCCCCGTCCCTGGGGCAAGACTTTCAAAAGGAAATACGGGGACGGGGGACAGGATTTTCGCCGTCTGCCCCTCAGGGATAGAGAATGGCCTCCTCCATTAAGGGGGCATTGGCTTTATAGATGGCGGGAAACGCCTCAAGGGGCAGGGGGTTCTGTCCCTTTCCTGCCTCCACCGTGTACCCGGGGCGGCGGTAGGCGTCTATGAACCAGTCCTTGTACCCTGCAAAGCTGCTCTCCTCCGGCACCTCCTCCAAGGCATAGCCGGAGACCTCACTGAGCCTTTGCCCCAAGGCCTCCATGCCGGGGACGGACACGTCCTGATAGCCCCAGTAAATGACCTCCCCCTGGGTGTGGTAGGACAGGGTGCGGGCAAAGTCCTTTCCCCTTGTAAACTCTGCCACCGCCCGGCTCTCCGGGGCGCTGAGGGGATAGGCGCCTACATAGTCCCGGGGTCCTGGACGCACAAAGCCCTGAGCCCGCTTAATCTCCTTGGCCCGCTCCCAGCCGGCGGGGTACTGGAGGTTCAAATCCACCCCGGCGATGTTGGCCTTCCACCCCTGAGGGAAGGGAATGGCAGGATAATAGGAGGAGAGTGCCTGGGCCTGCTTATAGTAGCTGTCCTCCGAAGACAACGCTCCCGTGACCAGGTCCGCTCCGTCCGGGTTCACCAAAGGCACAAAGTACACCGTGGCGGCCGCATACATGGCTTCTGCCCGCTCCCTTTCCTCTGTGCCTGCAGGAGCAAGGGCGTAGGCTTTGGCGTACTCCTCCAAAAATTTCAGCAGAATGGGGGTGGTAATCCACTCGTTGGCGTGGTGGGCGGCGTTAAAGAACACCTGCCGCTCCCCCTGCCCCATGACGGCTGAGAACAAAGGCCGCCCCATAAGGCTTTCCCCTATGCTGTCCAGGCGGATAAAGGGGTAGCGGCGGGTAAGCCCCTTGAGCACAAGGCCGTTGAGCACGTGGCCATAGGGAATCTCCTCCGTCACCGCATCAAAGGACAGGGGCACCGTGAGCATGGTGCCTGCGAGCAGAGTATCAGGGGAAACGTTGGGATTGGCCGCCTCCACCGCCTCTGCCGACACCCCGTAGCGGCGGGCAACGGCGTATATGCTGTCTCCCCGGCGCACCTGATAAAAGGTATATCCCGCCAGATAGGGGTACAGCGCCGTCCAGGTGCGCATGCCCGCAATGCCGTCTGCCGAAAGTCCCTGTGCCCGCTGAAAGTCTGTCAGCGCCTTCAGGGTTCTGCGGCCGAAAATCCCGTCCAATGCCCCCGGCTCCCATCCCGCCCGCTTGAGTCCCAACTGTAAAAGGGATACATAGTACCCCTGCGCTCCGTAGCGAAGTGTTTCCATAATGCGCTCCTTTCCCGTGTCCTGCGTTTAGGTTGTTTCAGCCCTGCCCGCCCGCTTTTTGTAAAGCCCGGTCTACCGCCGCCGCCG
Source organism: uncultured Christensenella sp. (assembly GCA_964444605.1). GTDB lineage: Bacteria > Bacillota > Clostridia > Christensenellales > CAG-138 > RUG472. The sequence goes on from CAYUHW010000035.1 coordinate 3,020, forward strand.
TCCGCTCAATCTCCTTTTTGCTCAGGGGGTTGCCAAGATTACACCGCTTCATGGTCTCAAAAAAGTCCCAATCCCCCTGCCGGGCAAGGAGCTTTTTATATGCCGCCCAGCCCTTGCCCCTGCCGCCTTGCTCCATGCGCCACAGCTTCAAAGCCCCCAGCATGCTCACCCCGTAGCTGATATAGTAGAAGGGGAAGCTGAAGGTGTGGCCGATGTCCATCCACTCCCGCCCGGTATAGGTGAAAATCTCCGAAAGGCCATACTCACGGGTTAAGGACAAATACAGCCCGTTCAGCTTCTCCACCGTAGGCACCTCCATCTCAAAGGCCTTGCGCTGGAATTCATCTTCCATAAAGCCCACCAGCACCCCATAGAGCCCATCCAGCAGGGCGCTGATTTGGGCGGCGGAAGCGTACTCCCCGAACAGCGTCCCGTATCGGTCATAGAGCAGCAGCTCCAGCCCCTGAGAATCCGCCTCCGCCGTATCCAGACTCCCCCCGTAGCAGACCCCCTCCGGGTTCATATAAAAGGACAAAAAGTGGCCGAACTCGTGAAGCACCGTAAACAGGGAATCGGCCTTCCCCTCCCACTGGGTGAACAGGTAGGGGGCGTGGTAAGCGGGAAGGTAGGTGGTAAAACTGCCCCGCAGTTTTTGAGGGGACACTTCACTGTCATAGAGCCCCAGCCTGTGCATGTACTCCCAAGCCTCCGCTCCCACAGGCAGGCTTTCTTTTATGGCGGCAAAGATATTTTCCAGCGCCGCCTCCTCCAAGAAATTTCCGTCTGCCAGATACTCCAGTTCCCCGTCCAGTGCCCGCCGATACTTTACATACAAAGGCGCAAGGGTGCTTTTCACCTCCTGTTCCCAGCTTTCCGCCTCCTCTTTTCCGTACTCACGGCCGAAGCGGACGTAGGCATAGGCTTCATAGGAAGCAAAGCCCAGCGCGGAGGCCAGCTTTTTGCGCACCTGCAGCAGCTTTAGATAGATCTCCCCTGCCTGTGCATAGAAGGCTTTCTCATACAATTCCAAGGCCGCAAAGAAGTCCCGAAAGGACAAGGTATCGTCCTCCATAAGCTCCCTATAGCCCCACAGCCGCCCGCCGTACTCCACCTGCAGTCCCGTGCGCAGTGCCTCATACTCCTGACACAATGCCCGCTCCTGCTGAAAAAGGGGCTGGGCGTGGACGCCGTTGAGCCCGTCCCGCCGCCGCACCTCCTCCCCGTACCCTTCTTCAAAGGCCTCGGGGTAAGCGTCCAAAAGCACCAGTTCCAAGTCCGTCAAGCGGTACTCCGCCTCGGAGGTTTCTTCGCACAGCCGATTGTAGCTTTTTGCGGCCTTTTCGTCCGCCATGTTTCTACAGCGGTACACATACAGCAGTGCTTCGTCCCCCTTCAGGCGGTTGTAGCTTTCCGTTAAAGCGGCGTAGCGGTTTAACGCAATCTCCTCCTCCCCGCCCTGACGGACATACTGCTCCAAGGCGCCCATTTGCGCCGAAAGCCCTGCTCCCGACTCCCCCGAAAGTTCCATTTGGGAAAAGGGCGTTTCCCCGTGGATGGGAGCGGGGGTGGTTTCCCCGCAGCCCGCCAACAGCAGGCACAACAGCAGACACAGCAGTCTTTTCAAAGCATATTTCTTCATGGGAAAGTCTATGGCAAAAAGAGGGGCAACATGCCCCAAAGAAAGGGAAAAAAGCGAGAGGGGGGCGGGGGTTGGAACGGCTCCGCCGTTCTCTTTGGGCTTTGCCCAAAGGGCTGCCCGGGGCAGCCCAACCCCCGCCCCACGCAAAAAGGAGACCCGCTTTTTCAGGTCTCCCTTCGATAGTAAATTTACTTTTGTCCGTTTTCTTAGAACTTTCCGCTGCGTCCGGAACCGCCGCCGCCGGTTTTTGCCTGACTGCCGTTTGAGGACTCCGCCCTCTCAATCTTCCGCCGGCTCTCCGTGCGGTGGGTGAAAAGGTCATACTGCTCCGTCAGCACCAGCCCGCCTACGGCATACTCCCCGGCCGTGGTCTGCTTGCGGACAGACTTCATCTGCCCCGCCAGCACACCGCAGACAATGGCCGCAATGACCAGAGAGAGTATGATAAACAGGGCAATGAGCCCTGCAGGGCTTCCCTTTACGGGCTCCCCCGCCTCGGCCTTGGCAAGGTAGGAAGCGCACTCGCGGACATAGTCCTCAAAGCCGCCGTTCCAGTCGTCTGCGCCGAAGTTGTCCAAGAACACCTTCTCCAGCTTCTCCATGCCATAGTCCGTAAAGGCGTATTGCGCCTTGTCTCCAAAGCAGAACAAAGCGTAGTCCCTCTCCTCCATGCTAAGAAGCAGCAGCAGGCCGTTTTTCTCCGCACCCTCGCCTAAATTGCGCCCGCGGTAATAGGTGAAAGCGGCCTCATAGGCGCCGTCGGAGTGAATGGAGCGGTAGTCCCCTACGGTGACCATGTACACTCCCACGCCATACTGTTTGGATACGGAGGCGGCCATTTGCTCCAGCCGCTGTATTTGAGTTGGGTTCAAAAGCCCCGCTTCATCCTGCACATAAACAGGCTCGGCGGAAGCCGCATACACGCTCCCGGAAAGCAGGCACACGCTAAGGAGCACCAGCAGAAGGCATAGCATTCGTCTTTTCATCTTCCTGCCCTCCTTATACCATCAGGCACGCTAAAACCGTGCCAAGAATCATAAGCGGAACGGCCACGGCGGCGAAATAGGCCGCCAGCTTCTTTTTGCTCACGGGCAAATCTCCCACCATCTTCCCCGTCTGCCCGTTCATGGCAAAGAGGTAGCTCTTTCCGTTCCAGCGGGTGGACAGCATCCACACGGGGAGCAGGGCGTAGTGCACCTTGCCCCGCTTCAGTTGAATGCGCTTTCCCGTCTGCTCGCAGAAGGTATAGCCCTGAACGGTTTCCCGTAAAGCGGCCTGAAGGGTGCCGGCACAGCGCTCATCCGCCCGCTTGCTGCTCTCCTCTGCCCCCACATCGTACTTATCGGCTAAAAATCCCGGCAAGTAGGCCGTGGAGAAGGGCTTCAGGGCCTCAAAGTCGAAGGGCTCCAGAGAGTCCATGTACTCATCGGGCATCTTTCCCGAAGCGTCCACGGGAATCTTTTCAAAGGCCACGGAGCCCGAACGTCTCACATTGAAATGATCCGTCTCCGTGATTTCAAAGTCCCCTTCCGTACGGGTGAAGGAGCGGGTGGCATGATAGTTTACGGTGCCCCTTGCTTCCCCGTCAAACATCCAGAAGGGCACGTACACGCCCTTAATCTCCTCAATATGATTCTGATCCGTAAAGGCGGAGGGCAGAAGACGCTTGCCCTCATAGTGCTTTTTCAGGGCTTTGACGGCGTCCTCCTTGCTCAGCTTAAAGGGCAAAACAAAGTCGGGCTTCAGCACCCCTGCAAACTGTCCCGGCACCACGGTGGGATTGCCGCAGTAGGGGCAGGAGGTGGCGGCGGTGGAAGCGTCGCAAATCAGCTCTGCGCCGCAGGAAGGACAGCTATAGGCCCGCATGTTTTCTCCCTCTGCCCCCCAGTCCTCCGAAAGGTTGGAGGCGTCCCAAGGGGTTTCTTCCTGAGCAGCCGTCTCGGCGGCGGCTTCGGCCTGTCGGTTTTTGTCTGCATAGAGGGCTTCGATTTCGGATACTTCAAAGGCGGAGCCGCAGTATTCGCACTCCAGCTTTCCCGTCGCCCCGGAAAAATGCAGAGGGCCCGTGCAGGCCGGGCATTGATAGTTGGTTACCTGTGTAGCCATAGAAACCTCATTTCCGAATAGATACACGGCTCCCGCCCGGTTTGCGAGCGGGAGCCAAAGTCAGTTGTGCTTACTTAAAGCTGATGGTATCCAGAATGGTGAAGCACTCCGGCAGCAGGGAATCGGGCACCTTTACCAGGCGGATGGTAACAGCCACGCCGCTGGGCAGTACGCCGTAGTATTCCTGCATCTGCGTATAGCCGTAGCGGTCGAACTTGCGGCCCTGCATGGCTACGCCGCCGATGGTGCGGCCTTCGGTCTCGGACACGTTCTCGTAGTTGGGCACGTCCGTGCTCATGGTTGTCTCATTGTCATAGAACTGAATCCAGATGAAGGGAGTATCCCAGGGCACATCGTCCCCGTCGGGGCAGTTGTGGATTTTTAAGTTATAGGAGAACCTATAGGTCTCCATATCCCATATGCCCTCGGGCAGGCTGAAATTCAGCGTGAAGGCGGCATCGTTAAAAGTCTTGCCGTCAACGCTGAAGGGAACCATCTTTCCGCTGGGTGCGGCGGCAGGGGCTTGGGTGGGTGCAGGGGCGGGCGCCTCCGTGGGTGCAGGGGCGGGCGCCTCCGTGACGGCGGGAGCGTTGGAAGCACTGCTGTCGCCGCTGATGCCCTGACCGATAGCATCGGGCATGGAAGCACCGCTGTCGATCAGAGGCAGATACCAGCTATTGTAGGTGTAGGGCAGGCTTTCCTCAGACATATCATCCCACAGAGTACCCCAGGGGCGGAGAATGACCGCATAGGAGTAGCTTCCCTCGTCCCCGCTGTATTCACCGGTGAGGGTAATCAGGTTCTCAAATTTCTCCACTGCAGGATCGATAATCCAGTCTGCATGCTCCAGCACGTGATCCATGAAGCTGCCGCTCTCGGAGAACATGGTGCCGTGCTCCCCTACGCCGTAGGGAGAGAGGGTCACTTCCACCTCGCCAATCAAGGTGCCGGTGCGCTCGCCGTCCTCATCCCACATGGTCAAAGTGGCATTGTAGCCGGAATCCTCAGCAGGCTCTCCCACTTCCAGAACGCCGCAGGCATCCCACCAGGCGCCATCCAGGGCTTCGTAATCACCGGAAGCAGAGCGGATGCCCCACCAGCCGTACCAGTCACCGGCCCACCAGCCCAAAAAGGGATCGTCCTCTACGGCGTTGCCTGCGGAGGCCTCCTGGTTGTCTTCAGGTTCTCCAGGCACTTCGGGCTCGGCAGCGGCGGTTTCAGGTTCCACCCGCTTCAGCTTGGACAGATCAAAGGTCAGATCGTAGGTGTAGTTGTCAAACAGATCGGAGATGGTCATCTTGACCTTGTCGGTGCTGTTGTTGAGCTTGTAGGAACTGCTCACTTCCAAGGTGGCGCCGGGCTCCACCTCGTCGACGGCAGTCTCGCCAATGTAGTTGAGGGTTTCCAGATTGGTGAGGACAAAGGTGGGCTCCAGCTCCGTATCCCCCTGGGTCAGCTTCTCAAAGACGGTCCAGATGTAGGAAGCGGCGCTTTCGGAGTTGTTGGTGAAGTCAAAATACACCACCAGAGAGTCTTCTCCCATGTCGTTGGGCATGATGCAGGCGCTCTTGAATACCACTTCATAGTCGCCGAAGTCATAGCGGCTGGACTTTTCTTCGCTGTCCTGCTTTTCATCTCCGCCGCCGCAGGCGCACAGGCTCAGCAAGAGCATGGCCGCCAGCAGAACAGAGAGCAGTTTGGTTACGTTCTTTTTCATAATGAATTCTTGTCTCCTCTAAAAGTTTTCCCCAAAGGGGGGTGTATCTGACGGGGCAATTATTTCCCCTGCTGAATGAGGTTGCCCTTCTTGTCGGCGAACTTGCCGCAGATGATTTTAACCAAGTCCACCAGCCAGCCGATGCCGAAGCAGCCTAAGGTGCACAGCCAGAGAATGCCCGTGCCGATTTTGCCCACATAGAAGCGGTGAATGCCGAAGCCGCCCAGGAAGATGCACAGAAGCAGGGTGGCCAGCCAGTTCTTTGCAGGCTCGGCACCGGGGGCTTCTTCGGGGGTAGCGGGGGCTACGTAGTCGGCAACCTCTTCGCCGTTGAGAATCTTCTTAACGGTTTCGGTCACGTTGTCGATATATTCCCCACGGGCAAGGGGCAGATCCACAGCCACATTGCCTACGCCCCGGCGCAGGACGCTGTTCTTGTCTACACGGAGGCCGTTGACGGAAGTGGTGTTCTGGGAAACCACGGGCTGCACACGGATATGGGTGCCGTCCTTCACATAGATTCCCAGCCCAACTTCCAGATTGGGCTCCTTCTCAAAGGCGATGCGCTCGCCCATAATGCCGCCCTTGAGCGCAAAGGGCATCTGGAAAGCGGCCTTGCGGGCGTTCAGCTTTTCCATCATCTCTTCCAGGGTGACGGAGTAATTCAAATCAAACTCCCGAGGACGGGTGGCCGTTGCCACGGCTTTGGCAGTGTCTGCAAAATTAGCCATGCTGAATCTCCTTTTTTATTTTGTATGCTTTTATATGAGGAAGAGTTTTACGCTCTTCTTTTCAGGGACGTTTGGTGCCGCAGAACTCGCAGAACTTGCCGCTGCCGTTCTCTGCGCCGCAGCCGGGACAGGTCCAGGGGCCGTTGGCCGCAGGAGCAACGGGGGCAGCTTCGGGAGCGGCCGCAGGGGCGTTCTTCGCTTCGTCGGCGGCAAGGCGGAGACGGTTCAAGGCCTCGCAGATATCATCGCCCATCTGCTTGTACTGGCGGTACTCCACGCTGTAGCTGGGATCAAAGCCCCGGGCCATGCCGTAGCTGTTGCGGGGCATCTCGCTGATAAGTTCCACGGTGGAGTCATTCAGGCGGAAGTCCATGTCGTCAAAGTAAGGGGACCTGACGGAGATCTTCATGTTAAATACATAGTCAAACTCGTAGCGGGGAGGCTTGTAGCTGACGGAATTGCCGTTTGCGTCCTCCGTCTTCAGCTCCCTGCGGTTTTCGTCAATGACCAGACGGCAGCCGGTAAGCTGGGAGATGTCCACCACGTCGGGATTGGCCTCCTGTATATCGGGGAGATTGGTAATCATAAACCAGCGGTGGCCTTCGTCGATGAGCACCCGCCAGCGTTCCCCGAACTCCTTGGTGACCTGGAATTGGGCGACCTTAGCCTTGTTCTCTTCCCGATACTGAAGCTGCTGCTTAATGGCCTCCACGGTGGAGTGCCGCCGCTCTTCAAACCAAGGGGAGAGCTTCTTGGCGCAGTTCTTGCACAGATTTCCGTCCTCCAGCTTGCGGTTGCCCAGCAGACCGATTTCGCCGCCGCAGACGGAGCATTCCTTCTTGCTGAATAAATTACCGAACAGTCCCATAGATTCCTTCCTCCTGTATATATTCCTTATGCCCTGTCCTGCCCCTGGATGCCCGGCAGGCAAAAGCCCTGGCTGTACTCCGGGTTCTCCATGCCGCCCCAATCGGAGATGCGGTCGGTGACAAAACAGCGGTACAGCAGCATGCCCATGCCCGTCAAAAGAAGACCCAAGAGCAGAACAAGAAGCACTTTCTTCATTTTACTTTATATCCCCGCTGTCGAAGGGATCGCCGCACTCGGGGCAGAACTT
>CAYUHW010000036.1:0-10259 GCA_964444605.1 uncultured Christensenella sp.
ATGCCGGCCAGACAGAACATGGCGTTCATCAAGATTATGCTGCTGCCCACCCGCAGGAAGGAGGCGGTCAAAAAGGCCGTGCCCAGCATGAGGATGCCCGCCAGAATGGTCTTTTTCCGTCCCACCTTGCTGGCAATCATGCCCACGGGCAGGTAGCTGACGATGGCCGCCGCCTGGGCAAGGAGCAATGTGGTGTTGTAGTCCATGGCCAGCACCTTTTCCGCATAGACGGAATATTTGCTGGTAACGGCGTTGTAACCCATGAACCAGAGGACGATGGAGGCCAGAATGAACAGCAGGGACTTAAGCTGCGCCTTCCCCAGCTTGCTGCCGGGCACGGAGCCGTCGCTTTCCTCTTCTTCCTCCAAAAGCCTGTAGCGGCGGGAGTCCGCTTCCATCTCCTTGACCAGCTTGGGCTCCTTTACGGTGAGCATGAAGATGAGCAGAGCCGCAAGCATAATCCCCGCCACGCAGGCAAAGAAGGGGGTGTAGCTCATGAGGGCGTTTTTCACGGCGGAGGTCTTAAAGACCATGCCCAGCACCAGCACCAGGATGCCGCCGGCGGTGCCCATAAGGTTGATGACGGCGTTGCCCTTACTGCGCAGAGGCTTTACCGTCACGTCGGGCATAAGGGCTACGGCAGGGGAGCGGAAGGTGGCCATGGCGATGAGCACCAGGCACAGCACCGCAATAAAGAGAATCTCCAGAGAGGGATCGCTTTTGGTAATGCGGTGGACGGCGGCTTGACGGGCGGGCACCACATAGTCGGAATAGTCGGCGTTGACCTTTCCGTCCACGGTGGAGGGAATGGCCAGGAACTCCTCCAGGGTATAGGCCTCTCCCAGCACATAGCTTTCCCCGGCGGGGGTCTGGAGAGAGGAGCCCTTTTCGCTCTCATAGATGGCGGTCATGGCGGCGGGATCGTCGATGGCGGAGACGGCCTCAATCTTCTTCAGCTGGAGGTTGTCCACAAAGCTCAGTCCCACAAAGGCCGCGGCGGCTACAATGGTGCCGAAGAGGATGAAGGGGGTGCGCCGCCCCAGACGGCTCTTGCACCTGTCGGACAGAGAGCCGAAGAAGGGGAGCATGAACAGCGCCAGCACGTTGTCGATGGCCATGACGATGCCGGAGTAGGCCTGAGACATGCCGAACTTGTCGGTGAGAATCTTGGGGATGATGGTGTCGTAGGCTTGCCAGAAGGTGGAGATGAGGAAGAAGGCAAAGCCCACCAGAATGGTTTTCTTGTAGTTGAGTTTCATGGGACGCTCCCTTGCTCTTTTTTCTATTATTATATAGGCTTTTCCCCTCATAGGCAACGGGGGAGTTTGGAAAAGAGAAGAATTTGTTGGCAGAAATGTAAATTTTTTAGAGAAGGGTTGTATTTTTGCTCTAAAAAGAATATAATGCACCCATAAAAACGTTATGTTCAGGGGAGCTCATGAATTTTCAATATTACGTAAACTTTATTGCCGTTGTGGAGGAGCCCACCATGACGGCGGCGGCCAAGAAGCTGGGGATGGCGCAGCCGGCGCTTAGCAACCAGATTCGAACCATGGAAAAGAAGTTCGGCACGGAGCTGTTCCACCGAAAGGGACAGCGGCTGATGCTGTCCAATGCGGGACAGATTCTTTATGAGAAGGCCAAGGAGATTGTGGCCTTGGAGCAGCAGGCGCAAAACGACATCGTCCGAGGGTTTACGGGAGAGGAAGGCTCCCTGCGCTACGGCCACACCAGCGGCTTCGGAGGACCCACCTGGGACAAGCTCATGAGTGAGTATGCCAGAACTTATCCCCATATTTCCTTTAAATCCATTGAGGCGGATCAGGCGACTTTGATTAAGATGCTGGTCAACGGCCTCATTGAGGTGGCGGTGCTGTATACCGACCGCAACATTCCAGACACTTTGGAGGTGGTGCACCGCCAGCCGGACGTGATGATGGCTTTGTGGAAAGCGGACGCCCCCCTCTTTGCAGATATCCCCAAGGAAGGCCCTCTCCCTTACTCCGTCTTCTCCACCCACCCCGGTGCGGCGGCGGCGGGAATGCTCCAGACCAACGCCGCCATGCTAAGGAATCTGGGCTTCAAGCCGAGCCTGCGGATGATAGGCTCCCGCGTGGAGGAGTGCCTGTACCTGACCCGTCAGGGGGTGGCCATGACCGTTATGCCCAGCGTGCAGTTGGAGGACATCCCCAATTTGGAGGGGCTGGAGATGCGGGAGATGGTGAACGTGGGGGTCATGCCCGCCTTAACCGTGGTGGCGCAGAAGTACCGGTACCGCTCTCAGGTGGTGAACAACTTTTTGGATATGCTCTGCCAAAGCCGAGGCTGGCCGCTCCCCTGCCGCACGGTTGCCGAGCCCATGGATATAGATTAAAAAAACAGCCTTTCGGGACGTCCGAAAGGCTTTTTAAGTAGGGAAACTTCCATTCAGTTAAGCAGTTTGGCGTGAAGGGGCGGGCTGTCCGGGGTCAAGGGAAGGAAGCGGTAGCCGTTTTCCGTGCCCCAGCGGAGAATGTCCTCCACGGCGGCCACGCTGAAGTGCTTGATATCGTGCTGGAGCACCACAGGGAAATCCCGCCGCTTTATGCCGCCGATGACGGAGGAGACCACCTGCTTCCGGGTGCGGCCCTCGGCGCAGTCCCCGCTGGAGACGTTCCAGTCAAAATACAAATACCCCATGTCCGTCATGTATTGGGTCAGGCGGGTCATAATGCCCTTGTTGAAGCGGCTGCAGGTGTTGCCGCTGCCTCCGGGGAAGCGGAACAGGCGGGTGTAGGTGCCCGTCTGCTCGTAAATCACCTGCTCCGTAGCCAGAAAGTCCTTGAAAAAGGCCTCCTCGCTGGCGTAAATGTCCCTGTATACATGGGTGTAGGTGTGTACGCCGATGCTATGCCCCTCCTCGTAGGCGCGGCGGATCAAATCCGTGCGGCTCTTGTTCCCCACCACAAAGAAGGTGGCCTTGGCATCGTACTTCTTGAGTACGTCCAAAAGCCGCTCCGTGTAGTTGCAGGGGCCATCGTCAAAGGTGAGATAGACCACCTTCCCCTCAGGCTCCGCCACGGCGGGAGGCTCCGCGGCCTCTACGGTAACGGTGCGGGAGGCAAAGCCCACCTCTCCGTCATCGTCGGTAACGGAGTAGGTCAGCTTGTAGGTGCCGGGGATGTAGGGAATCACCTCGCCCATGACCACCACCCGGGAGGAGAGATCCTCCTCATTTTCTCCCCAGGCCAAGCACCCGGGGTCGGTAAAGGTAAAGTCTGCCTGCACCACCATGTCCTTTTCCCCAAGAAGCACCACCTCAGGCCGCTCATAGGGAACCTCCGTAGGGGCGGGGGTGTTCACAGGGGCGGGGGTATGGGTAGGCAGGGAGGCAAAGACCGCCGCAGGGGTGGCAGTAGGGGCAGGGCTGGGGTCAGGAGCGGTTGGTATGGATTTGCAGCCTGTCAGAAGGAGCATTGTCCCCGCCAGCAGGCAGAGTATATTTCTAAATCGCATGGCTTATTTCCTGTGTTTTTTGTCATTATAGCACAGCATGCCCCGAAGGAAAAGCTTTCATGCTTTTTTGAGGGGAAGAAGAATATTTTTTTAAAAGTTTGCAACCTTTTCAGCCGCTTTTGCCTCTAATAGGTAAAGAGCCCAAGGGGGAGAAAGGAGAAGAGAGATGGACGATATCTGGTTTTGCCGCAGCGTGCAGGGCGCCAAGGAAAGTATGTTCCGTTTGGCGTGGGCGATTTTAAGAAACGAAGCCGACTGCGAAGACGCCGCCCAGAATGCGGTGCTCAAGGCCTATGAGAAGCTGCCGACTCTGCGGGACAAAAACAGCTTTGTCCCGTGGCTTTTGAAGATTCTCCAGCGGGAGTGCTTCAACATCCTGAAAAAGCGGGGGAACACGGTACCCCTTTTGGAGGAAAGGGAGCCCCCTGCAGAGGAAACGCCTGAGGCGGGGGAGGTGCAAAGCCTCTTTTGCGCCCTGCCTCCGGGGGAGCGGGCGGCCATCGTCCTCCACTATTACGAGGGCATGTCCGTTCGGGACATCGCCAAACTCATGGACGTGCGGGAGGGCACGGTGAAAAGCTGGCTCAGCCGAGGACGCAATCACTTAAGGGACATACTGGAGAAGAAGGAGAACGCACAATGAATAAGGAAGAAAAAAACGGCAGGGGGCCTGAGGAGCTGGTGCCTCCCATGCCCGAAGCTTTTTCCGAAGCGGTGGACAAGGCCGTTTTCTCGGCCATCCGCAAGGAGAACGAGCAGAAGCAGGCCGAGAGGCTGGAAGAAAAGAAGCAGAGCCGCAGGCAGTGGTGGCGGCGCATGGGTGCGGCGGCGGCCGCAGGCATTCTGCTGTTGGCAACGGCCTTTACCATAGGGCTGGGGCTGATGAGCAGGGAGAATAAAGCACTGGAAAACACGGAGGCGCCCCAGGTGCCCGTGCAGACAGAGAAAGGGGAGGCCCTAAGCGAGGGCGCGGAAACGGCCGAGCCTTCCGAAGCCCCCAAAGAAACGGAAGCGGGGAAAAAGGATGTCGCCGTCACCCCCGCCCCCATCGAGGTAGGGGAGCCTTGGGACGGGGATCTATACAACATCCCCCTGTACAGCAACCCCGCCCCCAAGGCCGCGCGGTATGATTTGACCGAGGGCTATGTTTACGCCGACACGGTCTTTGATCTGGTGCAGGAAAAGCTCCGCTGGCTCAATGAAAACGACTATGACGAATTGTGGCTGGCGGCCGTCATGGATTTGTCCAAGGCGGACTTTGAAAACGTAACCTATCACGGCAGCAGCTACTTTTCCGCATCCAAAAGCGGCTGGATGAAGAAGCAGAACACCCTCTTTGCCCTGGTGCAGTATGACTTTGGGGAGGGGGAAGGGCCCCTGCTGGCGGAGTTCCAGTTGGACGAAAGCGGCAAGCCCGTATCCTGCGACATCAAGGCCCTTAGCTGTGACCCGGAGCTGGACGGACGCTATTACCGCAAGACCTCCGAGTACGGCTCTCCCGCCGTCTATGTGCTCTACGGCACCGGCGCCCGCGCAGGACAGCTTACCTGCGGCGACTACACCATAGACTTTACCTCCTCTTTGCCCCTGGAGCAGGTGCGGGAGAAGCTGAAAGACAGCGCCCACAAGGAGCACATTCGGGAGTGGTATCTGTACCCCGCCCCTGCGGAGCCCGGTGTAAAGCTGTACACGGCAGAGGGAAAGAACAAGCTGGATTTCAATATTGGGCCTACGGCCAAGCAGATTCTGATCGGGAACGAGGAAGCCGCCCTCCGTGTAACCTTTGACGGCGAGACCCTGTATGCTAAGGCCGCGCAGATAGAGAGCGGCTTGGAGACGCAGGAAAAGGAAGAGCGCATTCACTCGTTCATCCAGAGACTGCCCTGGGCATGGGATGACGATTATGCCGACACTTTTTGCCTTTCGGTGGATCAGCGGAAGGAACACAGCCTGCGCATTGAAACCAACCTGCCCGAGATGACGGTGAAGCAGATATATGTCTATCAGCCCAATTCCCATTTAACCGCCGAGCAGTGGGTGCAGAGCTCGCCCAAGACGGCAGAGGAGCTCCTTATGCTGGAGCCCGACCTTGGGGAGCGGGTGGTCTGCTTCCTGGTGGAGTCTCAGGGACAGGAGTATGTTGTCGGGTTCTCCATGTTTCTGCACGGAGAGAAAAGCCATAGAGGAAACGGGGCACCCGTCTTTACTTCCGGGGCACGGCGGTATGATTTGACCGGCGGCTGGGAATATAGTGAAGGCTTGCTGGATGCCGTGGAGGAAAAGCTCCAATCCAAGAACCTTGTGTACGATGAGCTGTGGCTGGAAGCTGTGTATGATTTCAGTGAGGATCATTACGGTGCCGCGGAAAAGCAGTACGGTCAGCAGGTGTGGATGGAAAAGGGAGAATGGGGCTTTGCTCTGGTGCAGTATAACTTCTCCGAAGGCGCAGGCCCCATGCTGGTGGAGTTTACCTATGACAATGTCAGCAAGCAGGTCAGCGCGTGGATTGTGCTTGAGAAGCTGGATCCGGAATTGGATGTATGTTACGGCGTACGGCTGGGAGACGGAGACGATCCCTACGCTATTCCCTGCCGGTACTATTGCGCCGGGACGGACGCCTCTGCCGGCGTAATCAAGATGAGCAGAGCCCTGCTGCGCTTTACTTCTCAGCTTCCTCTGGAGCAGGTGCAGGAGCTGGTGAAGGACAGCCCCTATAAGGATGCCGCCAGAGAGTGGTATCTTCTGCCCGTTCCCGCCGTAGGAACCATGACCCTCTATGATGCGGAGGGGAACCTGCGGCCTTTGCGCAAGGGAAAGGCAGTATACGGGGCAAATTATCAGGGAATCCAAGAGCCTTATGTGGATCAAAACGCCTCCTGAGTGGGTTTCCCCTTCCTATAGCCCTTGTGGGCGAAAGAACCGCTTCGGCGGTTCTTTCTTTGTCTTTGCGCCCCTGTAATTTTGCATTTACTTTTTCTTCCCCCGTGGCTACAATATATATATAGAAGAAAGTCGGGAGGTACGGGTATGCCGCAGGTCAATGAGGACAGGGAAGGATTGCTGAAGGGGGTGCGCTGTTTTCTGCTGGATTTGGACGGCACGGTGTACTTGGAGGATGGCTGGATTCCCGGCGCCGTGGACTTTCTTAATAAGGTAGAAGCTTCCGGACGGAAGTATCTGTTTTTAACCAACAATTCCTCCCGCTGTGCAGAGGATTATGTGAAAAAATTTTCTGCCATGGGCTTTCCCGTATCCGGGGAGAAGATTGTCTCTTCCGGAGAGGTGACGGCGGTCTATGTAAAGGAGCATTTTCCCCAAAAGACGGTCTTTGTGCTGGGAAACGAGTCCCTGAAAAAGGAGTTCACCTCCCGGGGCATTCCCCTTGGGGAGGAGGAAGCCGATGTGCTGGTCACGGGCTTTGACACCACATTGACCTACCGCACTCTGACCGTTGCCTGCAATCTTGCCCGCAGGGGCGTGCCCTACATTGCCACCCACCCGGACTTCAACTGCCCCGTGAAAGGGGGCTTTATCCCGGACATCGGCGCCATAGAGGCCTTTATCGCCGCTTCCGCAGGGCGGCATCCGGATGTGATTTTGGGCAAGCCCAACGGCGGGATTGTAGACTACGCCCTTAACCGGGCGGGGGTCACACGGGAGGAGGCCGCCATGGTGGGGGACAGGCTCTATACGGACATCCCCGCCGGGGTGCGCAACGGCCTTGTGTCCATCTTCGTTTTATCAGGGGAGGGAACCCTGGCAGAACTGCCCCGCTATAAGGAACAGCCCCACCTCATCTTCACCTCGGTAAGGGAGATTGCACCCCTGCTGCACGGGGAGGAATTTTAACAGCTTGTTTACGGGCAGGACGCAAACAGGATGCATCCTTGTGATATAGTATAGGCAGAAATCTCCAAAGGAGAAAGGTATGAAACGAGGGATTTCCCTTTTGCTGGGGGGCTTGGTGCTGCTCTTGGGCTGTGCGTCCCCCGATGAAGTGCAGCAGGCCGCTTCCCTGACGGGGAGCTTTACCCGTGAGCCCATGCTCATTACGGCGGCGGCGCCCACCATCACCCCTTTGTGGCAGGTGTCCTCCACGGCCACGGCGGCGCCTACGGAACCGCCTGTAACCTTTGCCCCCGGGGTGGAGGGGACAGAGGCGGCGACATTGTCTGTAACCCCCACACCGAAGAAAGCCACGGCCGAGAGCCTGTGCGCCCTGGCGGAAAAGCTCCAGGACAGTCCCTATGCCCCCAACGGCAGCGGCCCCCAAGAGGGCTTTGACACGGCGGGGTTCGTGTACTACTGCCTCAACGAGATTGGCATCTATGTGCCCAAGCGCTCCCCCAGAGGGTATGCGGAAAACGAGGACTGGGACGAGGTGCCCTACCTTTCCTCCGCCAAGGCGGGGGACCTGCTCTTCTTTGTTACGGGAGAGGAGCAGGAGATTGACTGCGTGTGCATTTATCTGGGCAACGGGAAGATGACCTACCCCTCCACCAGCCGAGGGGCGGTGATCACCGTGTCCTCCGCCACGGAGTATTGGAAGAACCATTTTCGGCTGGGAAGGAGGCCCTTTTGATGACGGGTGACAGAAGAATTGACTTGGATTCATGGCCGAGGAAGGAGATTTTCGACCTCTTTGGTCAGGGGTACAGCCCCTATTATGACGTGACCGTGCCTCTGGAGGTAACGAAGCTGGTGAAGCTGTGCAAGGGGAAGGGGCTTTCCTTCTACCGTGCCATGATTTATGCCTTGACCCGGGCGGTAAACAGGATTCCCGCTTTTTTGGTGCGCATCCGTCCGGAGGGCGTCTTTGAGATTCCCCGGGCCTCCCCCTCCTACACCGTGGCGGGGCAGAACGGGCTCTTCGGCATCCTGTCCGTAGACTATATCCCCGGGGAATCCCTTTCGGCCTTCTGCCTGCGGGCGGCGGAGAAGGAGCAAAGCAGCGGGGGCATTCAGGCGGACGAGGGGGAGCGGGACGATTTGATTTTCATCTCCTGCCTGCCCTGGTTTTCCTATACCGCCATCAGCCAGGAGCGTCCCTTAAGCCCCGATGACGCCTTCCCCCGCTTTCTGTGGGGCAGGTATGAAGAAAAGGAGGGGCGGTACACCCTTCCCTTCTCTATGGAGCTGAACCATCGTCTGCTGGACGGCGGCCATATACGGCAGCTTTTGGAGGAGCTGGAAAAGGTATTTGACGAGACAGAAAGGGAGGAACGGAATGGATAAGGTGAAGAAGCCCGTATATAAGCGCACTTGGTTTATGATTTTGTGCGGGGTGCTGGCGGGGCTTTTGCTGTTTTGCGGCACGGTGGTGTTGACGGTGAAGCTGGGACAAAGGCAGGAGGCAGGAAACAAAGCGGAGCCTTCCCCCACGGCTGCGGAGGCATCAGAGGCGGAGAACACCCCCCTGCCCAACTTCCACGCCCTGGCCTTTGACCCGGACTTGGAGAAGATGCAGATCAGCAGCGGTCTGCGGGAAAGCTACGAAGGTTTTTGGGGAAAGGAGTACTGGGTGGACATCACCCCCGAGAACGGGGCGGGCATCACCCTCTTCCGCCATGTGAATCTGGGCCTTAGCTTCCTTCTGCTTTCCGACGGCCGCTACATCAAGCTGGGCGAAGGGGAAACGGGAGCCGTGGTTCACGCTCTGTGTACGGATTTGGACGCAGACGGGGAGGAGGAGCTTCTTTTTACCTATGAAGGGGAGATGAACGACAGCAAGTGCGCCAAGGTGGGCTGGATGCAGTTGACCACTCTGGAAAAGAAGGAGGGCGCCTTTACCCTTCAGGGGGGCACCTTGGCCTTGGTTGAACAGGCAGGCAGGGTGTACGCATACCGGGCGGAGATGACGAAGACGGACTCCCTGGGCTTCTATGAACTGACCTGCACGGAGAAGCTGGGAGAACTGCTGGAGCAGGGCGGCCAGCTGATGCTGCTTATGGAGTAATTTCTCCTATGACAAAAGACACGGCGGGGCGAAGATTGCCCCGCTTTTCTGCGGAGCATGGAAGACACCCTATATATAATAGGAAGAAACTCCCAAAGCCCCTTTTCAAAGCGATCCTGCGGAAAAAATTTTTTCTTGGCGCCGGGGCAACAGGCACAAGATGTGGGGGGTTCCGATTTGGTATACCACAGGAAGGAGTATGCAGGATTATATTTTAATTTTTTTCGAAAAAAAGTCCGAAAATAAGCAAAAAAACACTTGCATTCCTGAAACGGATGGTTTATAATAGACCCGTTCGTGTGTGAATGGCCATGGGGATACTATGGTCTGCACCGGGCTCGTGCAGGAGGTTGCCGGCTGCCATCCGGGTAATTTCTGCCGGGCCAACGCCTTTTCAAAGGGAACAAGGCGGGGCAAAAATAGCGGACGTGTGCGAAAAAATGTGTGGCCGAGAGGCCACGCACAAATCAAGAGATTGGAAACACACGGCACCGTGTACTGCCCAAAAAATATTTAGAAGGAGTAAGAATAATATGGCAAACCAGAGAATCCGCATCAAGCTGAAGGGTTACGAGCACAGCCTCGTGGATCAGAGTGCCGAGAAGATCGTGGACACCGCCCGCAGAACCGGCGCCCAGGTATCCGGCCCCATCCCCCTGCCCACCGAGAAGGAGATTGTTACCATCCTCCGCGCCGTACATAAGTACAAGGACTCCCGTGAGCAGGCTCGAACAGCTCACGGGAGTCCTTGTACTTATGTACGGCGCGGGGGATGGTAACAATATCCTTCTCGGTGGGCCGGGGGATG
>CAYUHW010000037.1:0-10207 GCA_964444605.1 uncultured Christensenella sp.
ACGCAAAAAACAGCACCGCTGAGAACCGCCCCTTAGCCCTCTTTGAGTTCCCGCCGCCTTGCGAATGTTATATTCGTCGTCGGCTTCCGCCGCTTTACGGGTGCAATCCAGCACCAATACATAGTTTATCTGCTCTGCGGCTTCCTCATTTTCTCCCGCCGTTTCCGCTTTTGCATATTGTCCGCCCCCCAAATGGGTGAACAGCAATACCAGAAGCAGTGCCCAACAGATAAAACGTTTCCAATTCTTCATCCCCAAACCATTTCCTTTCCTGTTTTGTTGCCGGCTTTGTGCCTACAAGGCAATTATAGTTATGCAAACTGCAAGTCTAATTAGTAATGCAGTGCAATGCTATGCGCTATATCTGATGCGTTTCTTCCATGGGTTACCCTCATTCCCGTATTCCTCCTATAATCCCCCAGTCTTTTCACATTAAGAATAGCATCTGCGAGCCCTAAAGTCAACTCAAAAGAGGTAACTTTTAGGCTGTATATTCTATTACATTGCATTTGTATGTACTCAATTTCCATTTTTTGACAGTAGGAGGTACTTGTGAGAATAGGCGAAGCAGTGCGGCGGCGTATTATGGAGCTTTGTGATGAACATGGAATTACGTGCAATAAATTGGCCACCATGTCAGGCGTAACTCAATCGACTTTGCAAAATATCATTTGCGGAAGAAACAACAGCACGACCGTGTCCACGATTAAAAAACTGTGCGACGGTCTGAACATCACCATTCAGGATTTTTTTGATTCGGATCTTTTTGATTCTCTGGAGCAGGAAATCCGCTGAGTCTCCATAAAAAAACACCCCGATTTTCATCGGGGCTGTTTGCTGTGCCTTTATTTGGAATTGTACCAATCCAGTACGGGAGCAAGAGAGCGGGGGTCAAAAGCGTATGCGCCGTGGAGAAAAATCTCTCTTTGCCTCTGCTCTTCCTCGGTTAGATTCTGCTTTTTGTTCAACGCCTTGCCCATAAAGGAAATCAGCAGTTTATGGATACCTCGAAGCTTCTTGGGCTCCAAGTCCCCCATAAGAGGAAACACGGGCAGCTCTTTTTTCAGCCCTCCGCTTTTACGCAGCGTATCTTCCTCCATGTTCATGCCCAAACCGACAGCGCAGACAGCTTCCGTCCTATACATTTCTACGGCTTTTTTCAATCCCTGAATCTGACCTGCCATAACCCAGCCCAAGTACAGAATGGATTCCCCTTTAGGCAGAACTTTACAGGCATCCTGAAGGGCATAGGCGGGCAGACCCGTTCTTTCGGACAGAGCCCGGGCATACCGCTCCGTGCTTCCGTTCTCGGATGTATAGACGATGGCTTTCATGCTTCTTCCCTCTTTTCGTTATAAATAAGGCGCCGAAGTTTCGGCGCCTGCTGAGCTGCTTGTTTAGAGACCTAAATCCAACTTTTCCCAAGGCATGTCGGCGGCATTTTCGCCGAAGTGACCGTAGGAAGCCAATCCCTCATAAATGGGACGGCGAAGACCGAAGCGGTTGATGATGGCCATAGGACGCAAATCCACAGTGGCTAAGATATGATCCTTCAGGGCGCCCACGTCCTCAATATGCGCCGTGCCGAACTCCTCAATACGCAGGGAAGTAGGCTCTGCCACACCGATGGCGTAGCTAAGCTGGACTTCGCAGCGATCCATGTACCCGGCGGCTACAATGTTCTTGGCCAGATACCGAGCCATGTAAGCACCGGTTCTATCCACCTTGGTGGGATCCTTGCCGGAGAATGCGCCGCCGCCGTGACGGGCGTATCCGCCGTAGGTATCTACGATTATTTTCCGTCCCGTAAGACCGGTATCCCCTGCAGGGCCGCCGACTACGAAGCGTCCCGTGGGGTTGATATAAAACTTCGTCCACTCGCCAATCATGTTCTCGGGAAGAACAGGCATGAGCACCTTTTCCTTCAGCTCCCGACGAAGCTCCTCCGTGGAGATGGAATCCTGATGCTGGGAGGAAAGCACCACCGCCGTAATGCGGTTGGGCTGACCGTCCTTATACTCTACCGTTACCTGGCTCTTGCCGTCGGGCATGAGGAAAGGCAGGATGCCCTCCTTGCGTACCTGCTCCAAGCGGCGGGTGAGCTTATGGCTCAGTTCAATGGGCAGAGGCATATAGTGCTCGGTCTCCTTACAGGCATAGCCAAACATCATGCCCTGATCGCCGGCACCGCTTTCCAGAGGATCCTGGTTGTCCACGCCCATGGCGATGTCGGGACTCTGGTGATGTACGGCGGTATAGATGCGGCAGGAGTCGGCATCAAAGCCGTGACCGGGCTCGGTATAGCCGATGTCCCGAATAACACGGCGGGCCACCGCCTCATAGTCCACCCGGGTCTTGGAGGTAATCTCTCCCATGATGTGGAGCTGATCCACGGTGGCAAAGGTTTCGCAGGCAACGCGGGAAGCGGGATCGTCCTGCAGAAGAGCGTCTAAAATAGCGTCGGATACCCGATCGCAGAGTTTGTCCGGATGTCCCCCGGTAACGGACTCGGAGGTAAAGCACTGTGCCATAAAAATCTTAAAAATCCTTTCCTTATATAAGGCCTGACCCGGCCTTCGTCATACCGTCCTATGCTATCACCCAAAAGCCGTCTTGTCAACTTAAAAACGCATTTATTCAGCCATTCTCACGAATTTTCAGAAAAAAGCATTTGTGAACTTGCTGCAACGCCAAGGAAAAATGATACAAAGGCGCATTGACATAAGCTTCATAAATCGGTATGCTAATAGCAAGTGATTTTATGGGGTGCTTTCCCCTTTAGGATGGGAGGAATGACTATGGCCATCATGTGCAGCCGCTGCAGGAAAAACAGAGCCGTCTTGTTTGTGACCCGCATGGAAAACGGTGAAATGAAGAACGAGGGCTACTGCCTCAAATGCGCTCGGGAAATGGGGCTAAAGCCCATTGACGATGTGCTGGAGAGCATGGGTCTGCAGGATGCGGATTTGGATGCCATTTGCGATCAGGCCAACCAGCTTATGAACGGTGAGCTGATGAACGTGGATCAGAATGCGGACAACATCGGGCAAACAGGGGTGGGGAATTTCTTTAAGCAGTTCTTCGGCCGCCCCATGAACGCTAAGCTCCCCGAGCAGGCGTCTCAAAAGCCCAAGGGCGACGGAAACAATCAAGCCCCCGCAGAGAAGCCCCGCAAGTATCTGAACGCCTTCTGCATCTCCCTGACGGAGAAAGCACTGTCCGGAAAGCTGGACGGGCTGGTAGGACGGGAGACGGAGCTGACCCGCTCCATGCAGATTCTCAACCGCAGGCTGAAGAACAACCCCTGCCTGATTGGCGAACCCGGCGTAGGCAAAACCGCCATTGTGGAGGGGCTGGCCGCCCGCATTGCCGCAGGAAACGCTCCCTACAAACTTCTTGATAAGGAAATCTGGCAGCTGGATATGACCGCTTTGGTGGCGGGTACCCAGTACCGGGGACAGATGGAAGGCCGTATGAAGGGGCTGTTGGATGAGATTAAAAATCTTGGGAACATCATCCTCTTTATCGATGAGGTGCACTCCATTGTAGGCGCCGGCGATGCGGAGGGAGGCATGAACGCCGCCAACATTTTAAAGCCCGCTCTAAGCCGAGGCGACATTCAGGTCATCGGGGCCACCACCTTTACGGAGTACCGCAAGCATATTGAAAAAGACTCCGCTTTGGAGCGGCGCTTTCAGCCTGTAACCGTGGAAGAGCCCTCTTTGGAGGATTCCATGGCCATTGTCAAGGGAGTTGCTCCCTATTATGAGCGCTTTCACAGTGTAAGCATTCCCGAAGACATGGCCCGCCAGGCTGTACTTTTGTCCGAGCGGTTCATTACCGACCGCTTTTTGCCCGACAAGGCCATCGATTTAATTGACGAAGCCGCCGCAGACTTGAACCTGAACAGTCCCCAGTGCCGCCGTTTGGAGGCCCTGGAGAAGGATCTTCTGGCCGCCCGTCAGGAGGCTTCCGACCTGCTTAAGGGGGAACTTTCCCCTGAGACGGAGCAGAAGCTGGGCCAGGTAAAGGAAAAGACGGATGCGCTGGAAAAGGAGAAGGCTAAACTTCTTGCCGAGGGGCTCCCCGTGCTGGATTTGGACAGCCTCAGCCGCATCATTGAGCTTTGGACACACATTCCTGCTGGAAAGATTAAAGAGCGGGAATTTGACCGTCTGCGGAATCTGGAAACCGCTCTGAAAAAGCGCATTATCGGTCAGGATCAGGCCGTGGAAGCCCTGTGCCGTGCCATTAAGCGGCGGCGTGCGGGCATCGGCAGTGCCCAGCGTCCGGTGAGCTTTCTGTTTACGGGCCCCACGGGCGTGGGTAAGACGGAGCTGGTCAAGCAGCTTTCCCGTCAGCTTTTTGACGGCCCCGAAACCCTGGTGCGGCTGGACATGTCCGAGTTTATGGAAAAGCACGCCGTGTCCCGCATCATCGGCTCCCCTCCGGGATATGTGGGCTATGAGGAGGCAGGACAGCTTACCGAGACCGTCCGCCGCCGTCCCTACTGCGTGATTCTGCTGGACGAGATTGAAAAAGCCCACCCGGATGTAATGAACATCCTCCTGCAGATTCTGGATGACGGGCGCATTACCGACGCCCATGGGCGAAAGGTGAATTTTGCCAACACGGTCATCATCATGACCAGCAACGCAGGCTCCGGAGACAAAGGCGTCGGCTCCATGGGCTTTGGACGCACGGGAGACGAAAAGGAGCAGGAGAAGGCCATGCGGGCACTGCGGGAGTTTTTGCGGCCGGAGTTCATCAACCGTTTGGACGAGGTCATCTGCTTCAAGCATTTGGAAGCGGACAGCATGGCCGCTATTGCAGACATTCTGCTGGGAGAGATGAAAGACTCCATGGCGGAAAAGAGCCTGAGCCTCCACTATACCAAGGAGGTCTGCGCTTACCTTGGCCGCAAGGCTTACTCCGACACCTACGGGGCACGGGAGCTGAGGCGGGTGCTGGAAAAAGAGGTGGAGGACGCCATCGTGTCTCTGCTTTTGGAAAGCGAGAGCCCCATCACCCAGATTCGCCTGCAGATGCGCTCCAACGGCAAGCTGGCGGTTGTAGGCAAATAAAAGACATCATAAAAGCCTCCGCACATGCGGGGGCTTTTTCATATCCAAGTATCCTATTGTATCTGCAATGCATCGGCAGCTTTCTTCCGGTCTGTTTGACCAAGAGTTACAGTCCCAGCAGACCGGCCATATCGTAAAGCCCGGGTTTCTGCGAGGCAATATATACGGCGGCCTTCAGCCCGCCCGTAGCAAAGAGAGCCTTGCTGTAGGAACGGTGGGCAATGGACAATTCCTCGTTGGGGCCGAAGAAGCGCACCACGTGCTCTCCCGGCACGGTGCCTCCTCTAAGGGAGTGCATACCGATCTCCCCCTTCTCCCGCCGCTTATGGGTATCGTGGCGGCCGTAGACCAGGGGGCTTTCCTCTTCCCTGCCCTGCCTTACAGCTTCCGCCAGCATGGCGGCGGTGCCGCTGGGGGCATCATACTTAAGATTGTGGTGAGTCTCCACAATCTCAACGTCAAAGGTCTCTCCCAGCACGGCGGCGGCCTTTTTAACTAAAGCCATCTGCAGGTTCACACCCAGAGACATATTTCCCGTGTAAAAGACGGGAATCTGCTTTGCGGCATCATACACTTGCTGTTTCTGTTCTTCATTTAGCCCCGTGGTGGCCAGCACCATGGGCTTTTTCTTTTTTAGACACAGTTCCAGCGCCTCCATGGCCCCTGCAGGGACGGAGAAATCCACCAGCACGTCAAAGTCTGCGTGCGCCTCTTGGGCAGAAGCAAACAGGGGCGCAGGGTAGCTTCCCGCCGCCTTGTCAATGCCTCCCACCAATGTCAAAGGCCAATCCCCCGTTTTCAGGGCTTCCAGCAATGCCTGTCCCATGTGCCCAAGGGCACCGTTGATGAGTATCCGAATGTTCTCCATAGTTATATTAGCCCAAAGTCCTTCAGTGCTTTTTTCATCATATCCCGATTCTCCTTCTGAGGCGGCACCAGAGGCAGGCGCAGTTCATCGGAACACAGCTCCATCATGTGCATCATGGTCTTAATGGGAATGGGGTTGGTCTCGGAGAAGGCCGCTTTCCAAATGGGCAGCAGGGAGAACTGGAGTTTTCTTGCAATGTCCAGCTTGCCTGCAAAGAAGGCCATGCACAAATTGTGCACCTCCGAAGGTACCACGTTGGCAATGGTGGAGATGACCCCCTTGCCCCCCACGGAGAGAACGGGGAGGATATGGTCGTCATTGCCGGAGTAGATGTCCAGCTTGGGGCACAAGGCCGCCAGATTTACAATCTGTTCGATGTTGCCGCTGGCCTCCTTAATACCCACCACGTTTTCACACTCCTCCATAATGGATTTCATGGTGGAAGGCAGCACGTTGACCCCCGTACGGGAAGGCACGTTGTATACGATGACGGGAATATGCACCTGCTCGCAGATGGCGCCGTAGTGAGCCACCAGTCCGGCCTGAGAGGTTTTATTGTAGTAGGGAGTTACGATGAGCAAGCCGTCTACCCCCAGTGCTTCCGCCTCTCTGGACAGATGGATGGCCGCTTCCGTATTGTTGCTCCCTGTACCGGCGATGACGGGGATGCGCCCGTCCACCCGCTCTACGCAAAAGCGGATAACCTCCGTGCGCTCCTCGGGAGTCAAGGTGGCCGCTTCCCCCGTGGTGCCGCAGACGATGATGGCATCGGTGCCGCTGATAATCTGCAGTTCAATGAGCCTTGTAAAGGCGGTGTAGTCTACTCTTCCGTCCTGAAAGGGAGTGACAATGGCCACTCCGGAGCCCTTAAAAATACTCATGCTTCCTCCTCCCATTTCTTTATCAGCAGTTCCAGTATCTGTACGGCGTTGGTGGCCGCCCCCTTACGCAGGTTGTCCGAAACGCACCACAAGTTCAAACCGTTCTCCACGGAGAAGTCACGGCGCACCCGTCCCACAAAGACCTCGTCCCGGCCGGCGGCGTTGGCGGCCAGGGGGTATACGTTGTGCATGGGGTCGTCCTCCAAAACCAAGCCCGGCTGGCGGCGGAGGGCTTCATAGACTTCCTCCATGGTAAAGGGACGCTCCAGCTCTGCGTTGATGCTTTCGCTGTGGGCACTGAACACGGGCACCCGCACGCAGGTGGCGGTGACGGGAAGGTTGGGCAGAGAAAGAATCTTTCTGGTCTCATGCACCATCTTCCACTCCTCCTTGCTGTAGCCCTCGCCGTCCTCCGTAAAGACGTCTATATGGGGCAGGCAGTTGTTGGCAATGGGATGGGGGAACTTCTGCGGTGCTTCTCCCCGCAAGGTGCGCTCCAAATCCTCCCAGCCTTTGTGCCCCGCACCGGACACGCTCTGATAGGTGGAATAGACGACCCGTTTTAAGCCGAAGGCCTCCTGCAGAGGCTTTAAGGCCACCATGGCCTGAATGGTAGAACAGTTGGGGTTGGCGATGATGCCTTTGGCTTTGTAGCCCCCAAGAGCCTCCGGGTTTACTTCGGGAACAATCAAAGGAACATCCGGCTCCATACGCCAGAAGCTGGAGTTGTCAATGACCACGGCACCGGCTTTAGCCGCCAGAGGCGCAAATTTTTGGGACACGGATCCGCCGGCAGAAAAAAGCGCCGCCGAAAAGCCTCGGTTTTCAAAGCTGGTTTCCTCCAGCGCCTCCACCTTGTACGTTTTCCCCATAAAAGGCAGTTTTGTACCGGCAGAACGGGCAGAAGCAAACAGCGTGTACTCCGCTTCAATGCCCCGCTCCTCCAATACCTTCAAAAACATCCGCCCCACCATGCCGGTGGCGCCTACAACCGCAATACGCAGAGGATGCAATCCGTTCGCCTCCAATCACATATTTATTCGACTACATTGTACCGTTTTGAGAGGCATTTGTCAATTTTCTTTCCCCGTTCCCCAAGGCACCAGCCAGTCTGCGGCTGCATTTTTCTGCAGAGATTCAGGAGCGGCCTCCGTCTGCTTTAGTGCCTCATAAAGGGCTTTTGCTACGGCGGGCACGGCTTGGAGGGCCTGCTCCAAGGTGTTGGCGTTATGCCCCACCTCCAGTAATAAACACTTGGAGGACAAGTGCTGGTTGTAGCGGCCGGGTTTTATGCGCACCTTCCGTCCTAACCCCTGCCATTGGCGGTTAAGACTGTCGGTAAAGGCTTGGGCAAGGGCCAGGTTGCTTTCAAAGTCGGGCTTGATCTCATACTTTTCTCCCTGCCCCACCACGCACATAATGCGGGCGGCGGGCTGTCCGTTTACAAGCACATAGTCGGTGGAATCGCTGCTTGCGTCCCTATGGAGGTCAATAAAAATCTGCAATGACGGATACCTTTCCTTATACGCCGCCATGGTCTGTTCCGAACGCTGATAGGCCGTGGCCAGCTTGGGCGGCTCATGGTCGGTGGTATCGTGAACCACATCATAGCCGTAGACCTCCTCCAGCTCCTTTTTCAGTGCCTCCCCCACTGCCACCACGCTTTTATCCTGCTCCCTTGTGCGGAAGGAAGAGGTTTGGGCGTAAGGATTTTCCTTCGTCTGGGTATAAGCCTCCGTGGTGTGGGTGTGATAAATGAGAATCTGGGGAGCAAATGTACCCTCGGCATGAGTCTTGGCCCTTTCCATTGCGACAGATTGCTTTTCTCCCGGCTCGTCCTCTATGGCGACTGCAAATAGCGGCAAAGACTCCGCTTTTGCCATTTGCCTTTTGGGAACGAAGAGGTCTGGAGCGGTTTGCTCCCATGCGGGTGCAGGCTCGGCCGTAGGCAGACTTTCCTTCATAACGGGAACAGACTGCCAAGTGGAGAATCTCTCCATGCTCAGCCATGCCAGCAGAAGAAACAACCCCAGCACAAACAGGTTTACACGGGGCGGACGGGAATGAGAACGTTTCATAGGCACCTCCTTACGGATACCTTATGCACGCTCCCCTATCTTTATGGCAGCAGGGAGCAAATGGTCTCCCAATCCTCTCCGAAAAAGGCAAGATTCAAGCCGTGGGACAGCAATTTTGCGGCATCCTGCACCAGGGCATCGATGTCCTTTGGGGTCACCACCATGGATAAAAAGGTCTCTTCCAGCCCGTCGCAGAGGGTCTGTATGTTGTGCATCTGTCCCTTGCGGCGCAAGGCGCTTTCCAAAATAGCCTCGGCGCTCAGCACCAGGGGCACCCCCAGCCCCAGCACGGGCACGCCCAGCGTCTCCCGATTCAAACTTTTTCGAAAGTTTCCCACTCCCGCCCCGGGAGAAATCCCCGTATCGTTCAACTGCACCATAGCACCGATGTGCTCGCTGTCCAAGGCCGCCAGAGCATCCACGGCGATGACGGCGGCAGGGCGCAGGGTTTTGACCAAGGCCGTCACCGCTTCCGCCGTCTCTATGCCAGTGACCCCCATAACCCCCGTAGGGAAGGCGGCCACGCTTCTCACTTCATGGGAGAAGACATCCTTACAATGGGTCAGCAGGTGGCGGGTGACCAATATTCCCTCCGCCGTTTTTGGCCCCAGCGCGTCGGGGGTGACCTTGCGGTTTCCTAAACCGATGAGCAGTACCTCCCCCTGAGGAAGCAGGGCGGCAATTTCCTTGGCCAGCCGCTTGGCACCCTCCTCCCGACAGCGGGGATCCAAAAAGAAATCCTTTGGAAAGGTCAAGGTCACATATCGCCCTCGGGGCTTTCCCAGTCTTTTTTCCGCTTCCTCCGTCATCACCGCAATGCGGGAGATATCAATGCCCGCAAAATGCTCGCACTGCTCCTCCACCCCCTGTATTTTTGGACAGCGTGTGCGGGCTTCCAAAGCTAAGTCTGTTCTCCATGCCATGGCGCTTCCTCCCAATAAAAATTCCGGCAGTCCGAAGCCGAACCGCCGGAGTTAGTATGTCTCCCTGCTTACAGCATAATGCAAATGAGCCCGCTGCACCCCTGATTGGCCATGCGCTCAATGGTGCTCTGCATTCTCTGCTGAGCTTGTTCCGATAGACCGCCCCGCTGAAGCTCCATCTTCTCCTTCACCAGCTCCAGCAAGGTCTTCCCAAAGAAGCTGATGTCCCATACGGAAGCGGGGTTCTCTTCTGCGGCCTCCTTCAACTGGCGAATAAGGTTTTCCGCCTGTTCCTGCGTCCCCACCATGGGGCTGACCTCCGAGCGGACATCCACCCGAATGCAGTGAAGTCCCTTGCTCCGTGCCTTCAAAG
>CAYUHW010000038.1:0-10174 GCA_964444605.1 uncultured Christensenella sp.
CGGTATCGGAACTGCAATCATGGGCTGGTTGCTGCATGCCAGCGGCTATGTGGATAATGCCCCCTTACTGGCTGCAGGAACAATGCAGATGTTAATCTTCATGTATGCCGTACTCCCATTCTTTATTCATATCATTCTCACCGTTCTGTTCGGTCTGTTGAAGGTGGAAAAAGCCAACAAAGCCCTGGAGCAGAAGGCGTAAGGGAGGTGCCGCTATGTTTAATGTACAATGCAGTCTGACAGAAGCTGAAATCAACGCAGAAGCCGAGTCCCTCCTCCAGCAGATGTGCCTGAAGGAAAAGGTGTTTCTTCTCAGCGGCAACTGGAATATGGTCAAGGATATAGTCATGCACAGGCGGGCATATAACCCCGTTCCCATGCCCACGCACGGAAACAGGCGGCTTCACATCCCTCCCATCAGGTTTACCGACGGCCCCCGCGGTATAGTGATGGGCCATTCCACCTGCTTCCCGGTTTCCATGGCCAGAGCCGCCAGCTTTGACACGGAGCTGGAGCGTCGAATCGGCGATGCAATCGGCAAGGAGGCCCGTGCCGGCGGTGCCAATCTGTTTGCCGGAGTGTGCATCAATCTGCTGATGCACCCTGCCGGTGGCCGTGCGCAGGAATCCTACGGCGAGGATCCTTTTCTGGTCGGAGAAATGGGCCGGGCACTGGTACAGGGCGTGCAGCATCACAACGTTATGGCCTGCGTCAAGCACTATGCCCTGAACAATATGGAGAACAAGCGCTTTGAAGTGGATGTGGACTGCTCCGAGCGCACATTGCGGGAAGTGTATCTTCCCCACTTCAAAAAATGCTTTGATGCAGGAGCCGCATCCGTCATGGGCGCGTACAACCTGTTCCGGGGAGACCAGGCATCGGAAAGCAAATATCTTCTCACCGATATACTGCGCAATGACTGGGGCTTTCAGGGGTTTGCCCTAACCGACTTTATTTATGCCCTGCGCAATAGCGCCAAAGCCATTCGGTCCGGTATGGATGTAGAAATGCCTGTGCCCGTTCACTTCGGCAAGGAGCTGATTACCCATGTAGAGAAGGGCGATGTTTCCCAGGCAGAAATCGACCAGGCTGTCCGCCGTGTGCTGCGCACGCAGCTGACCTTCCAGCACTCCAGGGATCCCATGTCCTATGATGCCTCTCTGATTGGCTGCAAGGAGCATACCACCCTTGCCCGGGAAGCGGCCGAGCAGTCCATGGTACTGCTTAAGAACGAAAATCAGGTTCTTCCCCTTTCCAAAAACTGCAAACGTATTCTGGTAGCAGGAAAGCTGGCAAATCAGGAAAACACCGGTGATCACGGAAGCAGTACGGTATATGCGTCCTATGTAGTCACGGCTCTGGAAGGCATTCGCAAACGCCTGGGAAAAGACGTGCAGGTAGAGTACTGCTGCGAAGAGGAGCTGACAAAAGCCCGTGAGCTGGCACGAACTGCGGACGCCGTCATTATTGTAGCAGGCAACGACTTTAACGACGAAGGTGAGTACGTCATTCCCGACAGTGAGGGCGGCGATATTCTGGGGCATATGGGCCGTGCGTATCTCAACAACGGCAACACCCTGCTGGGCAAGATTCTCACCGCCGCATCCAAAAAGAGCAACGGGAAAGTGTCCTCCTACACCTCCGACGACGCCACCCCCGTAGGCGGCGATCGAAAGAGCCTGTCCCTGAAGGAAAACGAAATCCGTCTGATTCGGGAATTGGGAGCAGTGAATGGCAATACCGTTGTCACCCTGGTCTGCGGAAGCATGATAATGACCAGAGAATGGGAAGAGTCCGTCAGCTCCATCCTCTACAGCTTCTATGCCGGTATGGAAGGGGGCAATGCTCTGGCAAACGTTCTGTTCGGCGATGTCAACCCCAGCGGCAAGCTGCCCTTTACCATTCCCGCTGAAGAAAAGCACCTGCCCCAGGTGGATTTCAACGCTTCTAAAATCTACTATGATTACTACCATGGTTATCGAAAGCTGGACAGGGAAGGGCACAAGCCTGCCTATCCCTTCGGCTATGGCTTAAGTTATACCGCTTATGCCTATTCTCATGCTGAGGCCGTTTTGGCGGAGGGCAATACGGTAAAGGTTTCCGTGGACGTCAAAAACATCGGCAATCGGGACGGAGCCGAAGCCGTTCAGGTCTATGTTCGTTTTCCCAACTCCAGCGTGGAGCGCCATGTAAAGGAGCTGAAGGGCTTCACAAAGGCTGTCATAGCCGCCGGAGAGGAAAAGCGTGTATCCGTCACCGTAGCTATCGAAGAGCTTAAATACTATGATGAAGCTGCAGGCAGGTTTATTCTGGAAGATACAGACTACGAATTTTTGGTCGGTCCAAGTTCCAGCGAAGACGACCTGCTGAATGCCGGAACCATTCGGTTCTGAGAAAGGATCCCCTATGCATCAAACGGATTGGTCAAAAGGCTGGCAATTCTGGAAAGCCGGCCAGGAAGAGCATGCAAGGCTTGTGGATGCACCCCATGACGCCATGCTGGAGGAAAAGCGCAATGGCTCCCTGAAAAACGGCTCAGCCATGGGGTATTTCCCCGGAGGAAAGTATTATTACAGAAAAATTCTCTTTGGCGAGGAATCCCTCAGGGACAAAACAGTGCAGCTTTGCTTTGACGGGGTTTACGGAAAAACAAAGGTTCTGCTCAATGGTGAGTGCATTGCGGAAAATCATTACGGCTACAGCGACTTTCTTGCCGATCTCTCCGGAAAGCTGCGCATCGGTCAAAATAACGAGGTGCTGGTGCAGGCAGACAATACGCAGACCCCCAACTCACGCTGGTATACAGGCAGCGGCCTTTACCGGCATGTGCGCCTGTTGGTTGGCGGAAAAAAGCATATTCCGTACCGAGGAATTCACGTGCGCACCCTTTCTCTCAATCCGCCAGCCTTCCATGTGGATGTATTGTGTCAGGGCGATATAAAAATCGAAGTTCTGGACGGCGATTGCATCGTAGCCTCTGCAGCAGGCGCTTCCGCGGACATCCCCGTTCCCAACGGCCGCCTTTGGTCCGTGAATGCTCCTTACCTGTATGACATTCATGTAACCCTTTCGGAAGATGGATGCGTTAAGGACGAAGCGTGGATCAAAAGCGGGCTTCGCACCATTGCATGGAATGCAGAGCAGGGACTCCTGCTCAACGGCATGCCTGCAAAGCTGAAAGGCGGCTGTGTCCATCATGACCACGGTATTTTAGGTGCTTGCTCCTACTATGACGCAGAGCTTCGCAGAGTCAAAAAGCTCAAAGATGCCGGCTATAATGCCATCCGCACCGCCCATAATCCTGCCAGCGAGGAATTTCTGGCAGCCTGTGATGAGCTGGGCATGCTCGTCATGCACGAAAGCTTTGACCAGTGGCGAGAGCCCAAATCAGAATACGACTACGGGCTGTATTTTGAAGAGGAATGGGAAAAGGATTTAGGCAGGATGATTGAAAAGAGCTTCAGTCACCCCTGTGTAATTCTGTACTGCATCGGCAATGAGGTGGCCATAGAAACGGAAACTGCCCGTGAGCAGAACCGGCGCATGCAGGATTTCTGTCACCGTATGGATAGCTCCCGTCCCGTCACCAACGCCATCACCTGTATGGCCGCATTGAATAAGCCTGTTCCCAAAGAAAAGGAGAAACCGATTAAAAAGGCCTCCCCCCATGATGTGGTCGATCCGAACCGGTCCGACAGAGATCAGAAAATGGTCGGCAGCTTTCTGATTAACACTATGGTCACGGCACTGCCTTTCTTAATTGACAAGTGTGTCACGGCAAAAAAAGCCGCTGAAAATTTGGGGGATGTAATGGACGTGCTGGACATTACCGGCATGAATTACAGCAATCATATCATGGACAGTCTGCAGAAAGCAAAGCCTGACTCGCTGTTTCTGAACACCGAAACCTTCCCATGCAGGATTGGAAAGCACTGGCCGGTCATTGAAAAGCAGCCCCGCGTAGTGGGCGACTTTATGTGGACCGCATGGGATTATCTGGGGGAAACCGGCATTGGAGTTCCCGGTTACGGCAAAGATAAATACCGCTACTCCCGAAAGTTTCCCTGCATCAATGCCGGTTGCGGCAGCTTTGATCTGATTGGAAATCCGGACGCCCAGGGGTATCTGACCGCTGTCGCCTTTGGCGCATATGATAAGCCGTACATCGGCGTTCGTCCTATGCCCTACTGGAATAAAAAAGTCTCCTACGGCATTTGGCGCAGTGTGGATGCCGTAGACAGCTGGAGCTGGGACGGCTACGAGGGCAAAACGGCTCACGTCACCGTGTTCAGCGTGGGAGCTGAGGTGGAGTTGCTGCTGAACGGCAAACCTGTGAAAAAAACGGCGCTGCAGAATTACCGTGCCGACTTCAGATTGCCCTATGCCCCCGGGGAGTTGAAAGCCGTCAGCTACGATGCCCGAGGCGATAAAATAGCGGAAAACGCACTGTATTCCGCCAACAGGGATATCCGGATTGAGCTTCGCCCGGAAAAGCAGATGCTTTCCCTTCGTGACGAGCTTGCCTTTGTAAACGTTTCTCTGACGGACTCCAAGGGGATTCCCGTTGTGCTGTCCGATCGGCAGATTCGGATACGCGTTGAAGGCGAAGGCACCCTGTTAGCTTTCGGTAGCGCCGCATCCGACACAACGGAAAGCTATCAGGACAACGTCCACACTACCCGCTATGGCAAGGCCCTGGCGGTAATAAAGACCACGGGCAAGCCCGGCCAGGTTCGCATTGTCGCAGAAGCCGACGGCCTTACCTCGCAGGAATGCATCATTCCCCTTCGCAAAGGGTAAAACGCAGTGCTTATGCACCTCTCCGCGGACAGCAAAACCGGCCTCTTATCCTGAGATGGATAGGAAGGCCGGTTTTGTATTGTATCCCACGGGAATTATTTGCGCCACTCCTTTTGCCAACGGATATAGGGTCTGTCTCCTTCCCACTCTATGGGCAGCCACACATAGCGGGAGATGGAAGTGTTCTCCCTGTGGGGGCTCTCCTCCCCGGGCAAGGGGCAAATGTCCCGAGGGCTTTCATCGGGAACGTAGTCCTGAAAGTGCCGCTCCATGCCCGAGATAATCTGCTTGGACATCAGGTTCACCCACCATTGGGGCATCCAGCGGTCGGCGCAGGCAATGTACTTTTCCGTGCCGGGAAGACGGATGACGCAGCTAATCTGGGCGTTGAAGGTGTTGGCGCATTTGTCCCCTCGGCAAATATCCCCCAAGTCGGTATACTCCCCATGGTAGTCCGTAAAGGTACACACCCGGCTGGGGTTGGGGTAGTAGCCGCTGGTGCCGGAGGTGATCAAATATTTCTTCCCTCTGCGCTCAAAGTATACCGGCGCTTCTCGGGTAAGGGGAGGACGCAGACCGTCGTAATGGACGGAATACTCCCCGCTGACCTCCGTGTACTCGTCGCTGAGGGTGGCGCAAATCTGCTGAAAGTGGGGGCGTTCAAACCAGATATAGGCCTTCTTCGTCTCCTTGTCCACGTGGAGGCAAAAATCCCCGGAATCCATCTGCAGAGGCTTGTACATCTTATGGACAAAGGTGTAGGGACCTTCGAACTTGTCCGCCGTAAGAATGCTGTAGAACTGGCTGATTTCCCCAGCCATAATCTTCAGCCAAGCCACATACTTCCCCGTCTTCTCGCAGTAGAGAATGTGGGGTCTGTCCATGCAGTAGGTGGGATGCAGGGGGCTTTGCAAATCCTCCGGCTGGGGCGGGATTATAAGCCCCTTGTCCTCCCAGTTGTATAGGTCTTTGGAGGTATACAGCCGTACCCCCCAGTGCCAGATGTTTCCCTTGCCGTCGGTCTTTTCCTTATTTTCACCGTACCAGTACCATAGACCCGCCTGCTCGTTATAGAATACGGACAGGCCGTGCGCCTGAATGGGCTTTCCCTCCGTATCCAGCCAACGCTTTCCCGGGCGAATGCTGTTATAAACCTGTTTCATAGCTGCCTCCTTTATATCTTGTGTCTGTTTTGATTCTTTCCTGCTTGGCCTGTTTTGGGTCGGCCGTTCCATACACTTTCTGTTCTCTGTCTCAAAGATCAGCCCTTTCTTTTGGCATTTGGTCTGTAAATCCTTAATGCGGTTTTCCAAATCAAAGAACAGGCACGCCGCTTGCCTGTCTGCCTTTGCAGTTTTGCATCCGAAGGATTTCGTATTTTCTTTATTTTACTTGATATTTTTCAAAAAGTCTTTTACAATAACAGTCAATAGATTCGCACTTTCGGACATGGAGGTTTTTATGGAGACACCTGCGCCCCTTGCACATTTGCCCATGACGCTTCTGGAAAAGATGCTCAAGGACTGCCTGGTTAAACGGCCGGATATCCGCTCCCACATTCTCTCCTCCCGGGAGCTGACGGACTACATCCGCTGGATGGCGGAAGCCTACGGCCGGCCGACGGACTTTTCCCTTTCGGACATTCCCCTGCGGCCTACGGGTACTCCCATGGCGGAACTGGCGGAGCGGCTTCTTTCCGACCCCACGGACAGCCGCACCCTGTCCCTTTTGTCCTCCGAATACTCCGCCCAAAGCGAGGAGCGGTACATCCTCCCCGGCCACGATATTTCCGTTGGCCGCATGCTTCGGTACATGCCCGCCCATTGGCACACCAATTCCTACTTTGAAATCTACTACGCCTTCTCCGGCACCTGCCCCATTCACTTTGAGAACGAGGTCATTCACCTTAAGCCGGGGACGGTGCTGATTCTGTCCCCTTCCGCCGTCCACGCCAGCCCCTGCTTCTCCGACGACAGCGTACTGGTTTACTACATGGTGCGCTCCAGCACCTTCGATCAGGTGTTCTGGAACCAGCTTCCCGCCCACAGCCTTATGGCCGCCTTCTTCCGACAAGCGCTCAACGGCCAGCATCCCAGCTCCTACCTCCACTTTGAGACGGGAGAGGATGCAGACATCCGCCGCCTTCTAACCCAAATTTACAGGGAATACTATCAGGATGCCCCTTATCAATCCCAGCTTCTCAACGCCCTTATGAGCACCTTCTTTATTTTGCTCCTGCGCCGCTATGAGGATACAGTGCGTCTGCCCCGCAGAGAGGACTTTTTTTGGAAGCAGGAATTCTCCGCCATCCTCAGCTATATCCAAACCAACTGCGCCTCCGTGACCCTGGAGACTCTGTCCCGCCGCTTTCACTACAGCCAGCGGCAAATCAGCCGCATTGTCCAAACCTGCACGGGAACCTCCTACCATGCTCTGATTTTAAGGCTGCGCATGGAGAAGGCTGTTTCCCTCCTGGGGCAGAAGGTGCCCATGGAGGCGGCGGCCAACGAGTTGGGATACTCTACGGTCAGCAGTTTTTACCGTGCCTTCACCAAATACTACGGCTGTACCCCGGGGGCGTATTTGAGCAGAGAGAGTTTATAGAGCCCCTTGTATCTTTTTTCCCGACATAGTATACTGAAAAAGAGTTGAAGGAAAGGAGTCTGTTTCATGAAGATTCCCGTAAAAAACGCCTCCTATGAGGAGGTCATGGCACTACCCAGACCAAAGCACCATCTCCCCCGCCGCCCTCTGCTGCCCTTGCGCCTGATTATGCGGCTGGCGGCCAAAAAGGAGCTGAAGGATACCCACTTTACCTATACCTCCGATGTGGGGGAGGACACCCAGCCCGCCCTCATCCTCATGAACCACAGCAGTTGGATTGACCTGCTTATGTGTACGGAGATTTTTAAGAACCGTCCCTACTGCATCGTGTGTACGGGAGACGGCTTTGTAGGCAAGCGGCTGCTTATGGAACTGCTGGGGTGCATTCCCACCCAAAAGTTTGTAACGGACTTTACTCTTTTGTCGGATATGGCCTACGCCTTTAAAAAGCTCCAATGCAGTGTGCTTTTATACCCGGAGGCCAGCTACTCCTTTGACGGCAAGGCCACCCCGCTCCCCCGCCGCATGGGGCTGCTGCTGAAAAAGCTGGATGTGCCCGTGCTCATGGTCAAGACAGAGGGGGCTTTTGCCCGTGATCCCCTGTACAACTGCCTGCAGAAGCGTCAGGTGGAGGTATCCGCCAAGGTGCAGACCCTGCTGACCCGGGAGCAAATCAAGGAAAAATCCGTGCAGGAACTGGACGAAGCTTTGACCGCCGCCTTTACCTTTGACAATTTCCGCTGGCAGAAGGAGCAGGGCATTGAGATTCACGAGCCCTTCCGAGCCGACGGTCTTCACCGCATTCTCTATAAGTGCGCCCACTGCAAGACGGAGGGCCGCATGGAGGGTAAGGGTACCAAACTCACCTGCCATGCCTGTGGGAAGACTTACACCCTGACCCCCTTGGGGGAATTGGAAGCGGAGGAAGGCGGGACGGAGTTTCCCCATATTCCCGACTGGTATGACTGGGAGCGGCAGCAGGTCAAGGAGGAACTGGAGAACGGCACCTATCTGCTGGACACCTCGGTGAAAATCGGCATGATGGTGGACTACAAGGCCATTTACATGGTGGGAGACGGCCGCCTGCGCCATGACGGTTCCGGCTTTACTTTGACGGGCTGTCATGGACAACTCTCTTATGCCCAAGGCCCCAAAGCCTGCTACGGACTGTATGCGGATTATTACTGGTACGAGCTGGGGGACATTATCTGCATCGGCAGCAACGAGCATCTCTTCTATTGCTTCCCCAAAGAGGGCGTTCCCGTGGCCAAGGCGCGTCTGGCCGCCGAGGAACTGTATAAGCTGAAAAAGGGAAGATAAAAATTAGGGAAAAAAGAGGCTTGCAGGGACAAGTCTCTTTTTATATGCAGACAAAATGTAAAGCGGGAAGCATTGAGCCAGTCCGAAAGCCTTCAACAGGATTTACTACCTTTGTGCCTCTTCGGATACGGCCGTGGATCATCCGTGCGCACTAACAAATAGTCTGTACCGGTATTATAAAACTCTGCCAGTCGAATCAAAACATCCGTAGGAATATCCCGCTTTCCCAATTCATAGTGAGAATAGCACACCTGAGTACACTGCAAATACTCTGCCACATCCTTTTGATGCAAATCACAGTCTTTCCGTAAATCCCGAATGCGTCGATACATGATGCTCCACCTTTTTCACGAGTGAAAAAAGTATTATAAACTGTAAATAGCAATAAGCACGCGAAAAAGGAGAAGCCGATGCCTCTCCTTTTTTTCAATATGCACGCAGTCTGAAGAAGTGGGGCGGGACGGCGGTTCGCTAAAGCGAACCCTTGTGCGGGCGGGGGCAGAGCCCACGCCCGCACAAGAGAAAGGCGGAGCCTTTCGCCGCCCCGCCCCGTTGCTTCCATATGAATAAACAACTTAGAAAATACTCAGATACAATTCCCGGCTAAGCCTTTCCAGCAACTTAATCCCCGCCAGAGAGTTCCCTTTTTCATCCAAAGCCGGGGAATAAATGCCGATGCTCATTCTGGTGGGAGAAACGGCCATGATGCCGCCGCCCACGCCGCTTTTGGCGGGTACACCCACACGCACGGCAAACTCGCCGCTTCCGTCATACATACCGCAGGTCATAAGTACGGCGTTGACAAAGTAGGCATACTCCCGAGGATACGCCCGCTTTCCTGAAATAGCCAGCCGCCCATGGTTGGCAAGGGACAGGCCGATATAGGCTAAGTCTCGGGAGGATACGTTCAAAGAGCAGGCCTTAAAATAGCAGTCCAGCACCTCCTCCACCTGATCCTCAATGATGCCATAGGCCTTGAGCAGATAGCCTAAGGAGCGGTTCTTGTTTCCCGTCAGCTTCTCCGAGCGGTACACATCCTCGTTCAAATCGATATGAGGGTTGCAGGCCAGCTTCCTCGTCAAATCCAGCAGCCGTTCAAAACGATGTTCGTAGCTATCCCCCTGAATAAGGGTGGTCATGGCAATGGCACCCATGTTGACCATGGGGTTCAAGTGCTGGCTGAGCAGGGTCTGGTCGGAAACGTTGATGGCATCAAAGGGCTTCCCCGTAGCCTCTACCCCCACCTTGTTGAGTACGACATCGGAGCCGTTGTCCATAAGGGCCAGCAGCAGCAAAATGGGCTTAATGACGCTCTGGATGGTGAATTTCTTTTCAAAATCCCCAGCGGCAAAAAGCTTTCCGTCGCTGTTGAGAATGCAGGCGCCGAAATCCTCGGGGTTGGCCTTCTTTAGTTCAGGGATGTAGGAAGCCACCCTCCCCTCTTTTATAA
>CAYUHW010000039.1:0-10140 GCA_964444605.1 uncultured Christensenella sp.
GCATTGTCCATGAGCACCTTTAAAACCCTCATGGCGCACCGCTGGAGGTCTCCAAGGGGCAGGTACGCCCCCCGGTTTGTGCCGAAATAGACAAGGGTCCTGCTTCCGTCGGCCTCTTCCTGCACCTGGGCATATCCCTCGGCAAGGGCCTTTTTTGCCCCCTCGCCAAGCTGGATCCCCTGGGCAACGGTCACAGAACAGGTGTCCTTTCCTCCCGTTTCCGGGGCAAAGCTGTTCCATGCCTCCACATCCCGGTGCATAACGCCTCCGTACATGGAGATTCGGCTTCGGTGTATGCTGCCGTCAGCATCAAACTCCGGCTTTTTGCCTGTGACGGCGGCAGCGAGGATGTCCGTGGGATAGCCTCCCATGATGATGTCGTTTCCGGCATGGAAGTCAAAGGCTTTCTCGCTGGCGGAATCCCAGTCCGTCATAACAAAGCCCTCAAAGCCCCACTCTCCGCGGAGAATGTCCGTCAGCAGGTCATAGCGGGAGCTGGTGTGCAGGCCGTTGAGGCAGTTGTAGGAGGACATGATGGTCATGGGGTGAGCCTCCCGCACGCAAATCTCAAAGCCCTTCAGGTAGATTTCCCGCAGAGCCCGCTCAGACACCGTGGCGTTGGTGGTGAAACGGTCCGTCTCCTGATTGTTGGCCGCAAAGTGCTTCAATGCTACACCGTAGCCGGGGTGTTTTTCCTGCAGGCCTCTGGTAAAGGCCGACGCCGTCTTGCCCGCAAGCAGGGGGTCTTCGGAATAATACTCAAAGTTCCGTCCGCACAGGGGGTCCCGATGCAGGTTGATGCCCGGGGCCAGGGCGATGGCCACGTGATAGTGCTCCATCTCCCGGCCGTAGCAGTCCCCTATGCTGAAAATCATCTTTTCATCCCAGTTCTGCGCCGCCACCATGCCCACAGGGTAGGTGACGGAGGGGGAGCCCATAAGGTGCAGACCTGCAGGGCCGTCGGCAAAGGCCATGGCGGGAATGCCCAGAGAGGCGGCGTACTGATTCGTGGTCTTCCCTGAGGTGGAGACGTTGAATTTGGACTTAACTTTCCCCTTGGGAAGTCTGGGGGCAACGGGATATTTGGTCTCGCACCCCGTGCCGGTGGCAATCCGCAAAAGAGTCTCCGTGTCCAGAGAGGCCACAAACTCCTCCATGGTCACCTTTCCGTCCGCCACGTCTAAGAGGGTAGAGTGGGGGCAGGGGCGCACCGGGCGGTTTTCTTCCGTACACCGAATGGGAAAATGGAACTGCCGCTGCAGCACCGGGGGCTCGCTGCCCTCGGGGTAATAGTTGACAATGTGGCGCTCCTTGATTCGGTTGTCCCGAGGCACAAGATCCTTGGCGCGAAGATACAGAATCGGTGCCTGACAGCTTTCTGCCCCGGGGGCAGGGTATTGGACAGGGGGCAGGGGGTGATCCGGGGTGAGCAGGTTGGTAAGCTGCCAGGTGACGGCCTCTTCGTCCAGCCGCAAAATGGCCGCAGGGCGGGTGCTTCGGCTGTGGGTGCCCACGCGGAGAATATAGTCCCCGGCCTCCATCACACAGGCGGCCCTGCCTTCGTCATAGCTGGACAGGGTGTCCGTGGGGAACTGAATGGTGAGAGTCTCCTGCTCTCCGGGCAAAAGCAGACGGGTCTTTGCAAATCCCTTCAGCTCCTGATAGGGCTTTGGGAGCCTGCCTGCAGGGGCACTGGCGTATACCTGCACCACTTCACGCCCCTTATATGCCCCGGTGTTCTTAACGGTGAGACGGAGGGTGACGAACTGCCGGTCCGCTTCTGCGGAAATGTTTTCATAGGCAAAGCGGGTATAGGACAGGCCGTAGCCAAAGGGGTAGACCACCTCCAGCCCGGCGGTGTCAAAGTGCCGATAGCCCACAAAGATGTCCTCGGCATAGTCTTCCTGCAGGGTCTCCCCGTCGTTGGCGGAGAAGGTTTTGGCGGCGGGGTAGTCTTCGTACCGTTTGGCCCAGGTGTCCGTCAGCTTGCCGGAGGGGGTGACTTTCCCTGTGAGAATGTCTGCCAGAGCCCGGCCTGCCTCCAGCCCTCCCTGCCCCATGAGCACAATGGCGGAGATGCCGGGAATGCTCTCCAGCAGGGCGGCATCCATGACGCAGGTGTTCAACACCACAATCGTTTTGGGGAAGGTGCGGGTCAGGGTGCGCAGGTTTTCCTCCTCTATGTCGGAAAGATAGTAATCCCCCTTTTCGGCTTTGCGGTCAAAGTTTTCCCCTGTGTTCCGCTTCAGGACATAGACGGCGGTCTCCGCTTCCCTTGCCCCTTTGAGCTCCTCGGCCGTAATAAGCGGGTCGGGGGCGACGGGCTGGATGCCGCTGAAGCGCTTTTCCAGCATGGTCAGCCTGGCGGTTTTCTCCGCCTGCTTGACCACCCTGCCGTACTTTTTCAGCCATGGTTTGGAGGTGATTATAAAGCCCGCCTCCTCCAGCCCCTGCCGAACAGAAATGGTATAGGGACTGAAGGCAAAGCCGGAGCCCGTGCCGCAGAAGCCGGTGTAATCTGCTCCGCCGCCGAAAAGAGCGACTTTGCAGGGCTTCATGGGCAGAACCCCCTCATTCTTTAAAAGCACCATGCCGTTGGCGGCGGCTTCGTAAGCAACCTTTGCCCCCTCAGGCACAGGGAGCTTTCCCATGAGCTTGCCGGTGGCCATATAGACTCCGGGACCGAAAATGTTCATACCCAACCTCCTTATTGCTGCGTCTGTTTGCTGAAAGTGAAGGTGCGCAGCTCCATGGAGCCGCTTCCCTGATAGTGGAAAAACAAGGCCGATTTGCCCAGCGGGACATGGAGAGTGCAGACGGTCTGGCTCCATGCATGGGCCTTTTGAATCTTTACCGTGCCCACGGGGGTGCCTCCGTCCTCCGTAAGGACATGGAGTTTCCCCTGCCCTTTGGATCGATATTCTATGGTCAGCGTCAGAGGAGCGGCGGCAAAGTCAAAATACTTGTACCCTACACGGCACCCTCGGCGGATGCCCGTTACATACTGACGGGCGGTGGTGTCCCCGTCGGGCTTGTCCTGGGTGATGTAGGGGCAGCGGAGAAAGCCCCGCAGAAGATTGCAGGCGATGTAAGCAGGATAAGTGCCTTCTCCCCGTAAAGGGCCGTTGTTCAGACCGGAGCTGGTGGACTCCGCCTGTCGGATGGAGCCGTCCGCCTGAATCTCCACGGGCTCGGCCACCCCCTGACGGCTGAAAAGACTGTTGTTGGTCATCCGATGGTCAAAGATGTACCACTGTCCCTTCAGGCACACCAGTCCCCCGTGGCTGTTCCCCAAGGGGTAGGCAGGGTTTTGGAGGGTATATTTTCCCAGCCCCACATCCG
This sequence comes from uncultured Christensenella sp., assembly GCA_964444605.1. Taxonomy (GTDB): domain Bacteria; phylum Bacillota; class Clostridia; order Christensenellales; family CAG-138; genus RUG472. The sequence continues at coordinate 3,343 of CAYUHW010000039.1, forward strand.
AGGAGGAGTGAAGGACTCCCCGTATGGTAAAGTCCCCGTCCGGACGGGAAGCGGTGGCGTAGTTGAGGCCGGTCATGTCGTTGGTGGGGAAAACAAGATAGTAAGTGCCGTTGATCTTCCGTGCAGAAGCCCCTTCAAAGAAGGTCTTGGTCAAAAACTTTTTGGAGCCGGGGAGAAGCACCTTGGGCCGGCTTTTGACCGTTCGCATGTCTAATTCCAGCTCCATGACCATACAGCCCACCATCTTTTGCCGAAACTGCTTTTGGGAACTGTACTGCCCCGAGCCGGAATACAGCCACACCCGCCCCTCGTCCACCAGCACGGAGGGGTCAAACTGGTAGTAGTCCCCGGGCTTTTCCCCTAATACGGTGCCGTCGGCATAGACCACTTCCCCCAGATACCGGTACTGCCCGGCAGGGGTATCGCATACGGCCACCCCGATAACGGTGCTGTTTGCCTTGGAATAGTAGAGGTAGTATCGGCCGTCCGGCCCCTGCACCACATCGGGGGCGTAGAGGTTGCCGGGACGGGGATCCTGCTCCTTCCCATAGATGACCCCCTCGTACCGCCATTGGGATAAATCCTCCACAGGGGCAGACCAGGTTACATAATCGTTTTCACAGAACTGCCTGCCGCCGAACTTGTCGTGGCTGCCGAAGATGTACAGCCTGTCTCCAAAGACCCGGGGCTCCCCGTCGGGGATGTATTCATAGCAGGGCAGGTAGGGGTTCATGGCCTGTGCGTTCATAAAAGCTCCTTTGCTGTTTTAGCCCCGGCGCTCAGAGCAGTTTTTAATAAAGGCGATGTTGTCCAGCATCAGCGCCATGGTCTCAGGAGAGCCCGTTCCCAAAGTGGAGCAGGCATGGAAGGCGTTTTTCAGGATGATTAGGCGGACATCCACCCCCTGCTCTTCCAGCTTTTTATACATGGCCTCGGCATCCGCCCGCAGGGTTTCATTTAAGTCGCAGGTCATGGTCACCGGTGGGAACTTCTGCAGTTGGGTATAGAAAATCGGAGAGACCTCCGGGTTTTTCGGGTCGGCCCCGGGAGCATACATCCGTCGGATGGGTTCTGCCGCCTCAGGGCTAACGGTGCCGTCTATAATCTCATAATAGCTTCTGTCCAGACTCCCCGAGAGGTCGCACAAGGGACTGTGGGGCACCAGACAGGCAGGAAGCCTGCATCCTCTCTCAATGAGCCGCACGGTTAAGGAAAGGCACAGATACGCCCCGCCGCTTTCCCCCGTCAGAGAAATTCGGGACTGGGGGAACTGGGCCGTTAATGCGGTGTAGGCGGCAAAGCAGTCCTCCAAAGCCGCCGGGTAAGGGTTTTCGGGAGCCAGCCGATAATCAATGGACACCACTCGGCAGCCGGAGTATTTGGCCAGCATGGAGCAGTACCCCCGTGTGGCTTTGGCCGAGCCGGACACAAGCCCGCCTCCGTGGATATACAGAATGATGTGAGGGGAGGTCTGCGATTCGGGCAGGGACATTTCCCCGCGGATGCCGTTCAGGTTCAGCTTCCGGATGCGGATTCCCTTCTCCTTGGGCATAAAGGAATAGCCGATGTTGCACAGCAGCCGCACCAGCTTCCAATTGACTTTCTCAATTCCGCCGCCGAACATAACGCCCCCGGTCATGCGCCCCACTACCTGCCTGTTCTTTGCCATCTGGGGACTGGATGCTTCCCGAATTTCTATAGACATACTCGTTCTCCTCTTGCTTTTTGTTTTCAATTTAATTATACTGACACTAAGATTTAAATGGAACACCATGTTGCACACATCCTGTTTTAAGTGCAACACATTTGCCTTTTTTTGTCGCATGAGGAGGGTGGATATGCAGGAAAACCAACGAGTGGTTCTCTCTAAAAAAATGCTGAGAAACGGGCTTTTAAAGCTCATGGAGACCAGGGACGTTTATGATATCACCGTCAAGGAAATCTGCGATGCCGGCGGTATCAACCGCAGCACCTTTTATCGTCACTACAACAACCAGATGGAACTGCTGGACGAGATTATCGATGAAATCTTCGGCCTGATTGCCGAAGTCAACCAGCGGGTCTCCGCCAACACAAAGGACTCCCTGCTGTATATTCAGGAAGCATTAATGTTTTTCTATGTCCATCGGGAGTACGACTCCATTCTCCTCTCCAAGTATTTTACCGCCGAGACCTATTATAAAATGCTGGAGCACGTTATGAAGGAGGCGTATATCTCCCTGCCCGGCAACGAAAGGATGAACCCGGTGGATTTGGATTACACCATCCGCTTTTTTTGCTACGGCTCCTACAGCATCATGCGGGAATGGATCGTGCGCAACCGAGCGGAATCTCCCGAAAAAATCGCCCAGATGATGATTCGTCTGTGCATGAACTCCCAGCCCGCCGGAAAATAACCGAACATCGATACAAAAATACCGCTGCAGACATTGCATCCCCAACGGTAAGGGATGCATAATAGCGGCCCGTTTTTATACCCGATTCACACCTCACTGGTCTTTTGCGGAAGGGTTCAAAGGCGCCGTCATAATGCGGACGGAGCCGATTAAGTCAGCACGGTTGTGATAAAGACTCTCAGATTTTGCTGAAATAGTGAAACATGGTTCCCTGCAGCGCCATCATAGAATCACCATGGTCCCCCGCTGTAGACCTCGCCCGAAAAGCATTCGAACATGTCCCGATTTTCCCTGTTTTTGCCATAGTATACCGATGGTATTATGTACATAGACAACCTTTTTGCCGGGGTTATGCTCGTTCGATATCTACTCATCAGCGAAACGTTCTCAAAGACTTTCTCAAGGCAAATGGGGTTAACCGGTTAGCAGAGAATGTCTACCCTTTGGAATGCCTTTTACGATAAAAGACCGAGAAGATTCCGGTGCGCATAGGTTTTGGGGATTCAGGCAAACTAAGGAAAATGTGGAACAAGGAGAGAAGAATGAAAGCAACCGGAATTGTTAGGAAAATCGATGAATTAGGCCGCATCGTGATCCCCAAGGAAATTCGCCGCACCATGCGTATCCGGGAGGGCGACCCGTTGGAGATTTTCACCGATCGGGCGGGAGGGGTGATGCTGCGGAAATATTCCCCCATGGGGGAGATGAGCCGGTTGGGGGAGGACTGCTGTGAGGCCCTGCAAAAAGCCACGGGGCGCACGGCGGCGGTGGCGGACAGGGACGGCGTTGTTGCGGCGGCGGGAGAGAAAAAGGGGCTTCTTTTGGAACAGCCTTTGACCCGGGAGCTGCTGCAGATTATGGAGGAGCGGCGGCTGTTTGTGCCCATGCCTGCCGGCATTCGTCCCCCCGTTGCACCGGAAGCGGGTTTGCTGGCGGCGGGGGTCATGCCCTTGCTGGCCGAGGGAGACGTTTTGGGGTGCCTGCTTTTGGGGGATGACGGCGGGAGCGGGTATCTTCATGAGGAGGAGTCGTTGCTTTTGCGCACCATGGGGCACTTTATGGCACGGCAGCTGGAGGGATAAAAGGAGAAAAGGAAATACTTTTGAAGAAGAGACCTGCGTAGGCGGGTCTTTTTTGCGTTAAACGGAAGAGCCTCCCCGGATGCAAATCCAGAGAGGCCCTTTCCGTTCCTTTCCCTACTTCGGGGAGCCTGTGTTTCAGCTCTGCTTTCTGCGGCTATAGTCCTCTTCCACATCTTTCTTCCATTCCGCATCGATGACCCCCTGACTGCGGTAGCAGGCCACGGCTTCGGAAAGCACCTGATAGTTGAGCTCCTGCCCGCGGCTGTCGTTATGGTAGCGCACCGCCCGCTCGGGACGGATGCCCATGCGGTTTGCGGTCTCCACGGCGTCGATATTGGCGCCCAAGAACAGGAATTCCCAGCCGTATTTTTCCTGCTGGCGGCGGATCATGTCCTTGACCCGCTGGGCGCTGTAGCGGTGGCTGGCGTTCTCCATGCCGTCGGTGGTGATAACGAACAGGGTGCGGACGGGGCGGTCCTCCTCGCGGGCATACTTGTGGACGTTGCCGATGTGGTGGATGGCGCCGCCGATAGCGTCCAACAGAGCCGTACAGCCGCCGACCCGATAGTCCCGGGACGTCATGGACGGTACCTTGCTCAAGGGCAGACGGTCATGGAGCACTTGACTTTCACTGCTGAAGAGCACCGTGGAGACGTATGCTTCGCCGCTTTCCTGCTTTTGCCGCTCCAGCATGCTGTTGAAGCCGCCGATAGTGTCCGATTCCAGCCCCGACATGGAGCCGCTGGCGTCCAGTATAAAAACGAGTTCCGTAAGGTTTTGATTCATGGGTGTGTCCTCCTGTTTGGTTTGTGTCCTCAGTATACATTCTTTGGGCGGGGGAAAGGTCGCTTGGCAAGCGACAAATAAAAACCGTTGCATTTTGGCGAAAAATTACATTTCGGACGACTTTCGTTCATACCTATGTTGCAACTATTTTGCATCTGCCTGCTATGATATAGGTAAGAGAAGAGGCGGGGGCGGCGGTTCGCTCTGCGAACCCTTTGGGCTTTGCCCAAAGAGAAAGGCGGAGCCTTTCGCCGCCCCCGCCTCCCCTGACGGAGGGAATAAGAAAAATCAAAGCAGAAAGAAGAAAAAATGAAACTGAACTTAAGTTTTTTGGCGGTTTTGCTGGCCGCATTGACGGCGCTCACCGCCTGCCAGCCCACCCCCGAAAGCGAGCCCGTAGCCAACAAAGGGGACAGGGTGCTGGAGGAGAAGATCTCCGCCGCTGTCCCGGAGCAAAAGCAGGAGAATGGGAAAGAACAGGCAGAGGTGACGGTGGCTTCTGTATACCAATATACCTTCCCCGAGAAGTGGGAGGAGGTCTATGACGCCGGCAACGACCTCATCCTGACCTTCAACGCCGAGATTACCCAGAAAGCGGACGGGGTCTACCCCGTGTACCGCACCCAAAAGGGGTGCGTGGAAAGGGAGATGGTGCAAAAGGCGGCGGAAACCCTGCTGCCGCCTCCCGTATCCGTCCATGAAACGGGCATGACCAAGGATGACTGGAAAAAGAGGATGGAGCAGTATATTCAGGACATGGAGGAGCACCAGGCTCGTCTGCGCCTGCCTCCGGAAGAGCGGGGAGACGGGGACGACACCGTCATCACCCAGGAGTAAATTGACGCAGAGCTTAAGTGGTATACGGAGCAGATGGCCGCCGCCCCGAACAGCTTGGAGGAGACGGAGGTAACGGACTTTTCCGGCATCCATATAGGAGGCAGACAAATTTACCGCCTGTCCGACGGGGACACGGCCTATATAAGCGCAGGAGATACCTACTGGTCCATTGCAAGAAGCGTATCCGAGTCCGGCTGGGTGCTTGGCTCCTACGACCGCTGGGAATATGAGGACGAGGGCATGGTATGGATCGATGCTTCCATAGAACAGGAGGCCGCCCTTAGGCAGGGGCAGGAAATGCTGGACACCCTGGGTCTTGCGGGCTTTGCTTTGGCGGATGTGTACGAAGGCAACTACTGCGGAGACGACGGCTGGAAGCATCCCTTGTCAGGGGGATATATCATGACCTATAAGCGGGACTTTGGAGGATACCCTCTTTTGACCAGCGTGGCGCCTGCCTATTATTTTGAATACGGCGAAGGAGAGGACTATGCCGTCAACAGCTATATTCGGGAGGAGTATATCCAAATTTATGCGGACGAAAAGGGCGTGCAGTATGTATCCTACAGCAGTCCCAAGTATGTGCTGAAGGAGGAGAACCCTTCCGTGGAGCTGCTGCCCTTTGAGACCATACAGGAGTGCATCAGAAAGGGGCTGACCTTTGGGCTTACGGGGAAATTTAAAGCCGTGGAGATATACAAAATCGTGCTCTCCGTGAACACCCAGCGGGTAGCAAACAGCGACGAATACTACGAGGTGCCCTGCTGGATTGTGTTCTATGATTTCATGGATTACAGCGGCTATGACGCCGAGGAGACGAAGAGGATACAGGACAGGGTGCGGACGCCCCATTTTTGTCAGCATGAGGCCCTGTACATCAACGCCGTGGACGGCACCGTGTTCCACATCACCTACTAAGGGGGCTTTTGAAACAAACTTCCCCCAAATAAAAACACTTGTCTTTTGTATGAGGACGGTGTATAATAAACGCCGATATATTCAAAGGAACAGGGAGGATTTTTATGCCGGGGAGAGGAGAGTATCTCATTGTAGATAAGCGGATATTGCCGGAGTATTATGAAAAGGTGGTGGAGGCACGGGAGCTGATTCGCAGCGGCCGCACCAGAGATGTCAGCGAAGCGGCCCGCGCCGTGGGCATTTCCCGCAGTACCTATTATAAGTACAAGGACTATGTCTTTTATCCCAGCGAGGTGAACATCAACCAAAAGGCGGTCATCTCCCTTATGCTCAGCCATGTGCAGGGGGCCCTCAGCGAACTGCTGGGAATTTTCTCCCAGGCGGGGGCGAATATACTCACCATCAGCCAGACCTTGCCCATTCACTCCAAGGCCAACGTGGTGCTGTCCATCGACATGTCCCGCATGGTGGTGTCCATGGACGAACTTTTGACCAGCCTGGAGGCCGCCCGAGGCGCCGGGAACGTGCAGTTGGTGGCGGTGGAGTGATTGCCTGCGGCAGTGAAATCCACCCTATGCGTGGGTGAAAATTGCCTGCGGCGGTGAAATATGGCTTTGCCATGTGAAATCCATCCTGCGGATGGGTTGCGGAAGGGATGCTCTGCATCCCTTTTTTCGTATGGAGGAAGTTGCCTTCATTGCGAAAAGCAGATGAAAACGTAAGCTTCCTTCCGCTTTTGCTCCAGTCACAATCCAGCTCCCTTTACACAAGGGAGCCAA
>CAYUHW010000040.1:0-9925 GCA_964444605.1 uncultured Christensenella sp.
TCGCAAAGCCCGCTTCCCAGCCCCGGCCCGAGGTAAAGCCTGAGGTAAAGCCCGAAGCAAAGCCTAAAGCAAAGCCCGAAGCAAAGCCAGAAGCAAAGCCCGAAGTAAAGCCCGCAATAAAGCCTGAGCCTCAGGGGGAGAGCAAGCCCGCTCCCAAGCCCGTGGAGGAAGGGTTCGTCCACTGCATTTACTGCGGGAAAAAGGTCAGCGCCAACAGCGCCTTCTGCCCCCAGTGCGGCAAGAAGCTGTAAGGAGCGCCCATGAGGAAGAACGAAACCCGGCGCATGATTTTGAAGCTGGCGGCGGTGCTTTTGAGCATGGCGGTGTGCATGGCGGGGATTCTGATCTGCATGTACTACTTCCAGTCCGGAGCCAACCTGCGGGAAGTGAACATGCGCCAATACGCCATCATCGATAAGGACGAGGCGGGCCGCTACACAGCGTTAGTGGATGTGGAGGGCATCATTCGGGACTTTCATCTTCCCGACCCTCAGACCACGGAGCTGGATTTGGAGCGGTACCCGGACATACAGGCCCTGTACTCTCTTGCCTTCTTGCTGGAGCAGGAGGAGGGAGGCTACCGCATTGCCACGGGGAGCACCCTGAGTTCCGACCCGGCCAAGGCGCTGAAAAAGGGCGGGCTGGTACTGCGGAACACCCAGTGGACATGGACGGAAGGGGACATGGCGGCGGCCTACCAGAAGACTTTGAGCAGTCCCAGAAAGATAAGCCTTCAGGGCTATGTGCTCTGCGGAAAGAATTTGGATGGAGAGTACCTGCTTACGGTGGATAAGGAGCGGCTTTTGAAGGCCTGCCGCTGGGTCCTTCCCGAAAATGAGGAGGAGCGGAAGAGCCACAGGGGCTACGAGGCGGTTATGAGCCTTGGCTTCTATGTAACCCGGGTAGAGGGGGGCTATAAGGTGGAGACCACCAGCACCCTTGCCGACGTGGTGGAGCGGTTCAGCGCCTGCAACGTGGAGCTTCGGGACACCGTGTGGGTTTGGACCCTGGAGACCATAGAGAGCCTGTACCAAAGCCAGCAGGCGGCGGAGCCTACGGCAGTGCCCGAGACCCCCGCCCCGTCTATGGAGCCCGGCACGCCGACCCCCAGCCCCATTCCCACGGCTACCTCTGCCCCCACGCCCACGCCTTCTGCCACCCCCAAAACTACGGCGGGAGAGCCCAAGCTGCTGGAGAGCCGGGAGGACTCTCTGACCAACCTCTACGGCTATGACCAGACCGCTTTGCGCAAGGCCATAAAAAGCGCCAAGGAAAAGTATTACGGGGACAGCTTTAAGAGCAGTCAGGTGAGCTATAACTACTTTATGGTGGGGAAAAATGCTTCGGCGGCCTACGGCAACTGCTTTGCGGTGGTGTACACCGTTAAGACCACGGAGGGAACGGAGTACCTGCGGGCGGAGGTCTTTAACTTTGGCGAGGACACGGACATCACCTATAAGGATGTGTATTTGACTACCTACACCTCTTCCTCCAAGGCAAAGTCCAACAGTGCCTTCTCCAAGAGCCTCTACAGCATCTACACCCTGACGGGGGGCTCCATGGTCTTCCCCGAGAACGCCCACACCGACTCCTTCACCCAGGAGGGGCTGGTCTTTGACAACAGCCTGGAGGAGAAGCTGACCTACGGGGATTTGTGGAGCATTCCCTCCGATGAGGAATTCACCCTGCTGCAGCTTTTGGGCTATGCCCGCAACGAGATCTACGCCCGCAGCGGCCACAAGTTCAAGGACACCAGCAGTTACTACACCTACTTCTCTCAGTATGACTGGTACCGGCCGGAGAAGACTGTGTCCTACAACGACATCGTCAAGACCGGGCGCAGTAACATCGACCTCATTAAGGAAATCGAGGCGCTGATTAAGGAAGGATAAAAAACATAACGCCCCTGCAACCTTTTTCGACCTTGCAGGGTATTGAGGACAGAAAGGATTCTTTTTTCGTGGAAGTGAGGACGGCGGCGCCGTCGGAAGCGGTGCCATTGAGTCTGGAGGCCTTGTATGAGGCCTACGGGGACATGATATACCGGCTGGCCCTTCAGCGCACCCGCAACCGGGCGGACGCTGAGGACGTTTTGCAGGACGTGTTTTTCCGCTGTCTGCGCCGTGCCCCGGTCTTTGAAAGCCGGGAGCATCAAAAGGCGTGGCTTATTCGGGTTACCATCAACAGCAGTAAGACCCTGCTTACCAGCGCCTTTGTCCGCCACCGCGCAGACGAAAGCGCCTTGGAGCTTCTCCCTGCAGGGACGGAGCCGGAGGTGTCGGCGGTATACGAGCAGGTGCTGAGTCTTCCCGAAAAACAGCGCATTGCCATCCACCTCTTTTACTACGAGGGCTATGGGGTGGCGGACATCGCCATGCTCATGCAGTGTCCGGAATCCACGGTAAAATCCCATTTGCGGCGGGCGAGACTGCGCCTGAAGGAAGCACTGAAAGGAGGGGAGCGGGATGTTTGAGGAGAAATACAGACAGGCCAACGACAGCATCCATCCCCGAGAGGGGCTTCTGGAGGAGATGCAGAGGAAGCGCCGCCCCGCTCCCTACCTGCGCTGGAGCACCGCGGCCGCCTGCGCCGTAGTGGTGCTGGCACTGGGACTGTTCTTCGGAGGACGGCTTTTAAGCGGTGCAAAGAGCATGCAGTTTGAAGCCGCCGCCGCCGATACCGCCGGCACAGAAACCGCCCCCATGGCCGGGAATGATATGGCGGAATACAAGAGCGAATCGACCATGGCTGCGGCAGAGGGCGCCGATGAAAACGGGGAGGTGGCGGAGGCCGTCGAACCGGAGGAGAACGGGGAAACCGAGTATGACGGCGGGGCGCCTGCAGAGACGGAGGCACCGGCAAAGACGGAAGAGTTCGGAGAGATTGCCGCCATCAGCGACGGCATGGAGTGCCGATTTGAGGCGGAAGGCAGTCTTCTGCGGGTCTATATGGGGTCTGTAGGACTGTATATGGAGCTTCCTGAGGCGGCAGGATTCCGCTGTGCGGGGATAGAGATTGAGGGAGAGGTCATCTTCCTGTACTTTGAAGACAGAGAGACCATGTTGGTGCTGGTCTCAGAGGAAAAGCTGTACCGCTTCGTTGAGGAGCGGGGAGTGCTGGAAATCTGCGGCGGCCAGGGGCTTTTGGGCACCTTGGAGCTGGCGGAGAAAGCAGGCGTACCTTGCACGGACATGGAGCTGGAGGGAAGCAGCCTTCACCTGTCCTTTGAAAGGGGAGACGGAGTGACGGCAGACGTCAGCGACCCCACCGCCCCAAAACTCTTGGACTAAGGAACAAAAGAGAACCCCCGGGGCGTTCGACCATAGACTTTAGACATGGCTCTCTTTGCAGGGGAGCCATGTGTTGTAAAGGGAGCTAACGCCGCACTCAGCTTTTGGCGAGACAAGCAACTTTCTTATGTCCGGTTCCCCTTACACCGGGGAGTCCAAATAGGTTTACCCCTAAGGGTTTTCGATGAAAAGAGCCTTCCATTTAAAATAGGAGGCTCTTTATGCTTGCAAAGACGGCGGAAAACGGTTACAATATAAACAGGAAAATTTTGAAAGAGGTGTGTGTTATGATTATAGTCGGCATCTGCGGGGCTTCCGGCAGCGGAAAAAGCACCTTGGCCAGGCGCATTCAGGACAGCCTGACCTGCTCCTGCACCATCATCGGACAGGACTGCTACTACAAGAGCTTTCCCGATTTGCCCTTTGAGGACCGGTGCCATCTGAACTATGACGAGCCCACCATCTTCAACTATGACGAACTGCTGGAGGACTTGAAGCAGCTTCAGCAGGGGCACGCCATCTTCAAAAAGGGCTATGATTACACCCATCATTTGCGTGCGGATACCAAGGAGGTCATTGAACCCCCCCAGGTGCTGATTATGGAGGGGATTCATATGTTCTACGATCCCCGCATCTGTGAGATGATGAGCCTGAAGGTGTACATGCACGTGGATTTGGACATCTGCCTTCTGCGCCGCATCCGCCGTGACATGAAGTCCAGAGGCCGCTCTTTGGACTCCGTCACCGAGCAGTATCTGGCCACGGTCAAGCCCATGTACGAAAAGTATATCAAGGAGTACATTAAGGACGCAGACATGGCCATTATGCGGGGCGGCCACAACAAGATGGCCATCGACGCCATTTCGGCGTATCTGACCACCAAGGTGCTGGCAGAGCGCTTTGAGGAGGACGCTGAGGAGCAAAAGTAAGGGTATACGTAAACTTAAAATAGATCAGGAGAAACAAAATGGAAAAAACAGCTATTACCGCCATGCGGGTTCTCACCGCAGAAGCCATTCAGAAGGCAAAGTCCGGCCATCCCGGCTTGGCCATCGGCAGCGCCCCCACGGGGTACACCATCTTCAAGCACATGAAGCACAATCCCGACGATCCCAAGTGGGACAACCGGGACAGGTTCGTTCTCTCTTCCGGCCACGCTTCCATGCTGCTGTACTCCCTGCTGCATCTGTACGGCTACGGCATCACCATGGAGGACATTGCCAACTTCCGTCAGCTGGACAGCCGCTGCCCCGGTCATCCCGAGTACGGCCATGTACCCGGCGCCGAAGCCACCACGGGCCCTCTGGGACAGGGATTTGCCATGGCAGTGGGCATGGCTATGGCCGAAGCCCATCAGGCCGCCGTATATAATCGGGAGAACTTCCCCATTGTAGACAACTATACCTATGTGCTCATGGGCGACGGATGCATGATGGAGGGCGTGTCCCACGAGGCCGCCAGCCTGGCAGGCCACTTGAAGCTGGGCAAGCTCATCGCCTTCTATGACAGCAACCGCATCACCATCGAGGGCTCCACGGACATCGCTTACACCGAGGACGTCCGCAAGCGCTTTGAGGCCTATGACTGGCAGGTGCTGGAGGTTATGGACGGAGAGGACACCGCAGCCGTGGCCGCCGCCATGGAGGAAGCCAAGGCCCACACCCAGCAGCCCACTTTGATTATCGTCCACACCGTCATCGGTTACGGCACCCCCAGAGCCGGCTCCCCCAAGGTGCACGGCGAGCCTCTGGGCGAGGAGAACGTACAGCTCATGAAGGAGAATCTGAACTGGCAGTGCGCTCCCTTCACCGTACCCGAAGGTCTTTACGATCACTTTAAGACCCTGAGCAACCCCGGCCGGGAGGCTGAAGCCCAGTGGAAGGCTCTCTTTGCCGACTACGAGAAGGCCTATCCCCAGCTGGCCGCTCAGTATAAGTGGGAGCACAGCGATGCTCTCCCCGATTTTGAGAACGATCCCGCTTACTGGGAGTTCCCCGACAGCGATGCTTCCAGAAACAGCGGCGGCACCGTATTGAACCGTCTGGCGGCCAAGATGCCCAACCTCATCGGCGGCAGTGCCGACTTGGCGCCCTCCAACAAGACCGATCTGAAGGGGCTTCCCTTCTTTGCGGCGGACTGCTATGAGGGACGGAACATCCACTTCGGCGTGCGGGAACTGGCTATGGCCTGCGCCTGCAACGGCATGGCCCTTTACGGCGGCCTGCGGGTCTTCTGCGGCACCTTCTTCGTGTTCAGCGACTATGTAAAGCCCGCTCTGCGCTTGTCCGCCATCATGGGTCTCCCCGTCATGTATGTGCTGACCCACGACTCCATCGGCGTAGGCGAAGACGGTCCCACCCATCAGCCCATCGAGCAGCTGAGCATGCTTCGTGCCGTGCCCAACACCTTGGTCTTCCGTCCTGCGGACGGCCGTGAGTGCGCCGCCGGATACATCGCCGCCCTGAACCACAAGGGCCCCACCTGCATGGCCTTGTCCCGTCAGAATCTGCCCAAGCTGGAAGGCAGCGGCATGAACGCCTGCAAGGGCGCTTACATCCTGCGGGAGCCCAAAGGCACCCCCGACGTCATTCTCATGGCCAGCGGCAGTGAGGTAGAGCTGCTGTTTAAGGCGGCGGACATGCTGGCCGTCAAGGGCTACACCGCCCGCATCGTCTCCATGCCCTCCTTCGAGCTTTTCGAGGAGCAGAGCGAAGAATACAAGCAGAGCGTGCTGCCCAACTCCATCCGTGCCAGAGTGGCCGTGGAGGCCGGTTCCTCCTTCGGCTGGGGTAAGTATGTGGGCTTGGACGGGGAGACCGTGTGCATCGACCACTTCGGTGCTTCCGGCCCCTACAAGCAGGTCTTCCCCCGCATGGGCTTTACCGCCGAGAAGGTGGACGAGGCCGCCATGCGCACCATCCAGCGGGTTCGCAACTAAATTCAACCAAGCAAAAATCCTCCCCAAAGCGGGGAGGATTTTTTGTCGGTCAATGGGCGTACAGCAGGCCGATGAGGCGGTTAGCCGGGCCGCTGGGGAGCAGGCGCATAAGAACTCCCGCACATTTATACCCGAAGCCGGGGATATAAAAGGGCTTGACCCGCTTTTTCAACCCGCAGCGCACCATAAGGGCGGCGACGGCTTGGGGAGAGCCCCCCTTCTGCTCGTCTGCCTCCATTTTTCCTACGGAGCGGCGGATGACCCCGCCGTACACCTCGTCCCCTGCCTCCACCTTGTCTCTGGCGGCGGTAAAGCCCGTGGCCGTGTCCCCGGGGAGGACGGCACACAGGGTGATGCCGAAGGGTCTCAGCTCATTGGCCATGGACATGGTGTAGGAATTAAGGGCGGCCTTGGAGCAGGCGTACCAGGTCTGGAAGGGAATGGGTACCAGCCCCGCCACGGAGCCGGTCAGCACCATTCTGCCGCCTCCTTGGGCGCGCATGGGAGGAATGGCGGCGTTGACCATGTTGGCCGTGCCCAGCAGATTCACCCGAAGCTGCCGCTCCGCTTTTTCCATGGGGGTAAACTCACCTGCCCCCGAAATGCCGTAGCCGGCGCAGTGGAGGAGAATGTCCAGCCGCCCCTCTCCGGCCAGGAGGGCGTTTACGGCGGCCTTGCACCCTTCCTCATCGCACACGTCGCAGGATAGGTGATAGGGGGAATCGCTTTTGCTTCTGCTGAGGGTGTAGACCACACAGCCCTTCTCTCTAAGGAGGTTTGCGGCAGCCAGACCGATGCCCGAGGTGCCGCCGGTGACCAAGGCTACCTTTTTAGGCGTGTTTTCCATGGGCTACCTCTCTAAAAAGCGGGGCAGGGACAGCACTTCCTGCAAGATGTCTGCCGCTTCCGTGAGAAGATCCTCCGTCAGCGTGGCCATGAGGCTGGTGCGGAGCATGCATCCGTCTGCCGGGGCCGCAGGGGGCAGCACCGTGTTGACAAAGAGCCCCCGCCGGTACAGTTCCATGGCAATCTCCATGGTGCGCTGGGGCATGTAGGTAAAGATGGGGACAATGGGGGAGACGCTCTCCTTAATGGCCATGCCCCGCTCCTTCAGGGCGGAGCGGAAGAAGTTGGAAAGATTCTGCAGATGCTCCACCCGCTCAGGCTCCTGCTCCAGCACCTCCAAGGCGGCTGTGGCGGCGGCGCAGGAGGCGGGGGGAACGGAGGCGGAGAAGATAAAGGGGCGGGAGTTGTGGCGCAGATAGTCCACCACACGGCTTTTGCCCGCCATATAGCCCCCCAGAGAGGCCAGGGACTTGGAGAAGGTGCCCATGTATACGTCCACCTCCTCTTCCAGGCCGAAGTAGCTGGGGGTGCCCCGTCCCCCTTCGCCGATGGTGCCAAGACCGTGGGCATCGTCCACCATAACCCGTGCCCCGTAGGCCTTAGCCAGGCGCACGATGTTGGGCAGATCCGCCAGATCTCCGCTCATGGAGAACAGACCGTCGGTAACAATGAGAGCCCCGGCGGCGGCGGGTACCTTTTCAAGACAGCGTTCCAGCTCCTCCATGTTGTTGTGGCTGTAGCGCAGGAGCTTGCCGTAGCTTAAGCGGCAGGCGTCATAGATGCTGGCGTGATCCTCTTTATCAAGAATCACATAGTCGTTGCGTCCTACCAGAGCGCTGATAATGCCCAGGTTGCTTTGAAAACCGGTGGAGAAGGTCATGGCGGCCTCCTGATGGAGGAAGGCGGCCAGCTTTTCCTCCAGCTTCAGGTGCATGTCCAGGGTGCCGTTGAGGAAGCGGGAGCCGGAACAGCCCGTGCCGTATGCTTCCAGCGCCCTTTGGGCGGCTTCGGTGACCTTTGGGTGGGCGGTAAGACCCAGATAGTTGTTGCTCCCCAGCATAATGCGCCGCTGTCCTTCCATCATGACCTCGGGGCCCTGCCGGGTCTGCAGGGGGCGGAAGTAGGGGTATAGCCCCTTCTCCCGGAACTCGTCCGCTATGCCCGGGGCATAGCACTTTTCCAAGATGTCCATCTCGTTCTCCTTTGATGTGATTTATAATGAACGGAGGCGCTTTGAAAATAAGAAGCAGCCGGGTATATGGGGCTGCCGCAGGAAAAAACGCCCACGCACATCGCTAGATTGGGGATGTATGATTATAGCCTTTTTGGGGAGATTTTGTCAACGGAAACCGGGCATAAGAAAAGCTCCCCCATAAAGGGGGAGCCTGAATTAGAAAGGGAAGGGGACTTAGGGGCGCTTTTTCTCCAGCTTGCGCTTGTTGCCCTGCTCGTCCACAATGTACATGTTGTCCAGTTGGCTCTGGAGGCTGGCCCGAAAGCCTGCCACATATTCCTCACGGAGCTTTTTCTGCTCCTCCCGCTCTTCGGGGGTGAGGCCAAGGCCAATCTTTGCCTTGTGGGCCAGCTCGTTGATTCTGGCAATCTTGGGATCCATAGAAAGTGCCTCAGTTGGCCTTGGTCAGCTTGACCTGCTCCCAGGCATCGTTGAACACGTCGGCAAAGTCACCCAGATCGTGGAAGATGGAGCAGCGGCTGCGGACATCGTCCCCGGGGTTGTAGGTCTCATCCTCGGTGAACTCAGGTCCCATGAGCGCCAGCGCGGCATCGTTGGGGGTGGAGTAGCAGATATACTCCGTGTTCTGCTTGGCTACCTCGGCATCGGTGAGGAAGTTGATGAACATCTCCGCCTCCGCCTTGTGCTGGGAGGTCTTGGGAATCATGGCGTTGTCGAACCAGATGTTGCTGCCCTCCTCAGGCACCACATAGGCAAGGTCGGGGTTCTCGGCAATGGCATAGTAGGCATCCCCGGAGTACACCACGCCCATGGCCGCACGGCCGTTGATCATGGCGGTCTTAATATCGTCGGTGCCGTAGGCCTGGACGATGCGGTTCTGCTTCTGGGCGATGAGGGCGTCCCGAGCCTCGGCCACCTCGGCTTCGGAGCGGGTGTTCATCTCATACCCCAGCATGAGCAGGGTCACGGCCAGAGAGTCACGCACGGAATCGTACATGAGCACCTGCCCGGCGTACTTTTCGTCAAAGAGAATCTTCCAGCTGGTTACAGGCTCGTCCACCATCTTGGTGTTGTAGAGAATGCCCACGGTGCCCCACATATAGGGGACGGAGTAGACGTTGCCGGGGTCAAAGGCGTCGCTGATCTCGTAGTACCGCTCCCCGATGTTCTTGGCGTTGGGGATGTTGTCGTAGTTGAGGGGAGCCAGCAGATTTTCGGCAATGAGCTTCTCCAGAATGTAGTCGGAGGGGAAGCAAAGATCGTATACGCAGTCGGCGGAGCGGAGCTTGATAATCATCTCCTCGTTGCTGGTCATGGTGGTGTAGTTTACCCGAATGCCCGTTTCCTCCTCAAAGCGCTCGATGAGGGCGGGGTCAATGTAGTCTCCCCAGTTGAGAATGTTCAGCTCGGCTTTCTCCTCGGAGGCACAGCCCGTAAACAGCACGCTCATGCCGCCGACCATGGCTAGCACAAGCACAAGGGAAAGTATCTTATTCATGCTTCGTTTCCTTTCTTCAGCTTGACTTTTTTATTCTGAATCTCATCCTCCAGCTCCTTGCGGATGCTGCGGAGGTTGACGATAAGGAGCAGGGTGACCACCGGGATAAAGAGGATGGTGGAGATGGCGGGGTTGACCCCCTTGGCCTTGCCCACGGC
>CAYUHW010000041.1:0-9699 GCA_964444605.1 uncultured Christensenella sp.
CTTCCAACGGGTATGCGTTAAACAAAGAACCGACCCATATAAAAACAGCAGGGACTTCCCCTGCTGTTTTTCTTTTCCCCCCTTCGGAAGGGAGGTAAGGATTCATTTATAAGGTCTTAGTCCTCAAACCCCATGGGGTTTTGAGACTGCCACCGCCAGCAATCGGCGCACATCTCTTCCACCGTGTGCTTGGCTTCCCAGTGCAAAAGCCGCTTGCTCTTTTCCGCATGGGCATACCCTTCCGCCATGTCTCCCGGGCGGCGGGGACCCATGCGGCAGGGGAGTTTCAGGTGGTTGGCCTCCTCAAAGGCATGCACCATCTCCAGCACCGAGGTGCCCTTTCCCGTGCCCAGATTGAAGACTTCCGTCCCTTTATGCTCCCGGGCATAGGCAATGGCGGCCGCATGTCCTTCCGCCAAGTCCATAACGTGGAGGTAATCCCGAATGCAGGTGCCGTCGGGGGTGGGGTAGTCGTTGCCGAAGATGACCAGCTCCTTCCGCCGTCCCGCCGCCGTCTGGCAGATAAAGGGCATAAGGTTGTTGGGGATTCCCTGAGGATCCTCGCCGATGCGTCCGGAGGGGTGGGCGCCTACGGGGTTAAAGTACCGCAGCAGCACCACGGACCAGTCCTCGTGGGCGGCGGCAAAGTCGGTAATGATTCTCTCGCCCATGTACTTTGTCCAGCCGTAGGGGTTCAAACAGCCCAGAGGCGTGCCTTCCTCCTTATAGGGCACGGGAGCGTCCCCCCGATATACCGTGGCGGAGGAGGAGAAGATCAGGTTCTTCACCCCGTACTTTTCCATGACCTTCAGCAAAGTCAGGGTGGAGCCCAGATTGTTTTCATAGTAGCGCAACGGCTGCCGGACGCTTTCGCCTACGGCCTTGAGCCCTGCAAAGTGGATGACGCAGTCAATCTGCTCCTTCTCAAAGAGGGCGCTTAGAGCGGCTTCGTCCCGCACGTCCAGCTCATACAGGGGGATATCCTTTCCTGCCAGCTCCCGGGTGCGGCGAACGCACTCCTTGTGGCTGTTGCAGAAGTTGTCGGCAATGACCACATCATAGCCCTTTTCGCACAGGACGATGCAGGTGTGAGAGCCAATGTACCCTGCGCCGCCGGTAACCAAAATCTTCTTCATTTTGTGTCTCCTTCCAAAAATCCTTATTACTCTTTCTCGGGGGTGTAGGGGAAGCTGGGCATAAGCTGGAGCTTAAAGAGGTTCTGAACATGCTTTTTGTCGATCTTCGCCCGAATCTCCTCGTCCTCGCAGACCCCTTCCCGAATATATCTGTCCAACGCCGCATAGGTAAAGCCCAGATTATCCTCATCGGTTTTGCCGCAAAGGCCGTCGCTGGGCACCTTTTCCACCAGGTCCTCAGGCAGTCCCAAATACCGCCCCACGGCCTTGACCTCCCGCACCACCAGCTGGCTTAAGGGGGAGAAGTCCCCTACGCTGTCCCCGTAGCGGGTGGAATAGCCCACCCAGTCCTCGGAGAGATTGCAGGTGTTGGCCACACGGCCGTTGTGGGACTGGGACACGGCATATACCGTGGCCATGCGCAGGCGGGGGGCCAAATTGACCAGGGTCTGGTTCCCGGGCTCGATGCCGGCGGCTCTCATGGCTTCCACCGTGGCGTCAAAGGCCTTGCCGATGTTCACCGTGTAGGAACGGATGCCCAAATGCTCCACCAGCTTGCGGGACATGTGGATATCGCTCTGCTCCCCGTTGGGCATGAGCACCCCGATGACCCGCTCCTTCCCCAAGGCCGCCACCAGCAAGGCGGCGGTTACGGAGCTGTCCTTGCCGCCGGAAATCCCCAGCACGGCGTTGCAGCCGGGGCCGTTTTCTTCAAACCAGTCCTGCACCCATTTTATCAGATCTGCAGTGACTTTTTCCACATGAAATGCCATAGAAATCCCCTCTTTCTTATATGCTTACAGTATCTGCACCTGGCAGGCGGCCATGGCGCCGAGAGCCTGCTCGTGGCTTTGGGGCGTAACCCCTGCACAGCAGGCGCTGTTTACCTGAATGGGCAGTTCCGGAGCAAAGGCACGGATAACCATGGCGTTGGAAATCACGCAGATGTCCGTACACAGTCCCACCAGCTCCACGCTCTCTGCCTTATTCTCCTTCACAAGGGCGGCCACATACTCTCCCAGCTCCACGGAGCCGAAGGTGGGCTTATTGAACACGGGGCTGTCCTCTACGGGCAGGCGGGGGTCAATCTCCCAGCCGGGGGTGCCTTCCACGCAATGCACCACGGGCAGATTCTGCCCCTCCCGAGTGGACAGGTAGTTTTCCTTGTGGGTGTCCCGGGTGAACAGCACCAGATCCCCGGCCTTACGGTACGCTTCCATCCGCTCCCGCACTGCCGGCACAATGGCCTCAGCTTCCGCCGTACCCAAAGCACCGTCAATAAAGTCCTTCTGCATATCGATCACCGCCAGTATGCGCATGTCTTCGTACCTCCGGAAAATTCTTGTTAACTATTTTATTATATAGCATTCTGCGCCCGCTTTCAATGCGCCGTCCCTCTGTTTTCTAAAAAAACCTTCCTTCCCGCAAAAAACTCCCGCAGGAAATCCCACGGGAGTTTGTGTTGGCTGCTTTATTCGTCTTCGCCGTCTTCCTCAGGCTCTTCGTCCTCTTTCAAGGCGGCCTCCGCTTCCTTCCCCTCTACGGCCAGCTTCACGGCTCTGCGTCCCATGATGTCATAGAGGATGGGGATGATGAACAGGGTGGTCAAGGTGGCATAGGACAGACCGCCGATGCACACTACGGCCACGGGCTGGATGATTTCGGCCCCCATGCCCACGCCTACAGCCAGAGGCAGCAGGCCCAGGATGGTGGTCAAAGCGGTCATAAGCACGGGGCGGATACGCATGGTGGCGGCCTGTACAATGGCCTCCTTCTTCTCCATGCCCTCTTCCCGAAGCTGGTTCATGCAGTCCACCAGCACGATGCCGTTGTTGACCACGATGCCCATGAGCATGATAAGGCCGATCATGGCCACAATGCTCACCTCAAAGCCGCCGATAAGCAAGCCGATGAAGGCGCCAGCAAAGGCCAGAGGCACGGTGCCCATGACGATGAAGGGGCTCAGCAAACTCTGGAACTGGGCGACCATAATCAGGTAGATAATGAGAATACCCAGCAGGAGCATCCAGGTCAAGTCCGCCATGGCGCTCATGATGGTGGTGCCCTGCCCTTCCAGCTTGGCGGTGCATCCGGCGGGAAGGCTTACGTCCTTCAGCGCCTTTTCCACCTGGGTGTTGACCAGGGTGACGTTGTGCTCATCGTCCACGCCGGCGGTGACGGAGATGTATCGGTTCTGATCCATACGGGCAATGGAGGAGGGTGCCTGGGCTTCAGAGAAGGTGGCGATGTCCTTCAAAGGCACCTCCGTCTCCTCTCCCGTGCGGCCGGTGGAGGTCACGGTCAGGGCTTCCAGCGCCTCAATGGAGTCGGGCACGCTGCCGTCGGCAATGATGGTGGTGGACAGGGAGGTGCCGTTGACCTCAATAGCGGAGGCGGTCTGCTCCCCGCTCAAGGCGGCGGCCACGGCCAGGTACACCTGGGCCACGGTGAGATTGTTCTCCATGGCCTTTTCCTTGTCTACGCTGATGCGCAAAGCAGGGGTCAGCTCCTCGGAGCCGTCGTCAATGTCAATAAGTCCTTCCACCTTTTGTAAGGCTTCGGCCACCAAGGCGGCGGACTCCGTCAGCTTGTCAAGGTCGTTGGAGAAGATGTTAATCGTAATCCCCTCGCCGGTGAGCATGGAGCTGTCCATGCCCGCCATGCCGGAAACGGAGCACTCCGCCCGGTCGGAGTAGGGAGCAAGGACCTTACGCACGTCCTCGGCTACGGCGCTGATATTGCGGGTTTCATCCAGCACGGCGTAGATGGTCAGGGATCCTGCATCCTGCGTGCCGCCGCCAAAACCGATGGCGCTGAGAATGCTGCCTCCCAGCATGCCGCCGATGTCGCTAAGGCCTTCCACCCCTTCGATGGCGGCCAGCATCTCATCGGACAAAGCGCAGGCTTCCTCAAAGGTAATGTCCTCATCCAGCATGGTCACGGAGACGGAAAGCTGGTTGCCGCCGCTTTCGGGGAAGTAGATAAAGCCCTGACGCAGGCACAGCCAAGCGGAAACCGCCAGAATAACCACTGCCAGAATCAGGCACAGAGCCCGGCGGGACAGGCACCAGCGCAGAGCCGTTTCAAAGCCGTGAAGCATGGCGCGGCCGGCTTTGCCCACAGGCTTTACGGGCCTTTTCAGCAAAGCACGGACGGAGGCGGGCACCACCGTCAGCGCCACCACCAGAGAAGCCAGCAAAGAGTAGGTGATGGTCAGCACCATGTCCATGAAAATCTTTCTGGTCAGTCCCTGTACAAAGAGGATGGGGACAAAGACGCAGATGGTGGTCAGGGTGGAGGCGATGATGGCCCCCGTTACCTGCTTGGCGCCTACAATGGCCGCCTTCAGAACGGGCACCCCTTCCCCCCGCAGGCGGTAGATGTTTTCAATGACCACGATGGAGTTATCCACCAGCATGCCTACGCCGATGGCCAAGCCCGCCATGGAGATAATGTTCATGGTGACCCCGGAGAAGTACATAAGCACCAGGGCAAACAGCACGCTGACAGGGATGCTGATGCCTACGATGACCGTGGGGCGGATGTCCCGCAGGAACAGGAACAGAATCAAAATGGCCAAAGCAGCGCCCATGAGCAGGTTCTCCACAATGGTGCTCATGGCCAAATCGATGTAATCCCCCTGATCCATGAGGGCTACAAAGTGCAGACCCTCATAGCGCTTCTCCAGCTCCTCAAAGCGGGTCTGAATGTTCCCCGCCACGGTGGCCGTAGCGTAGGAAGACTGCTTGGAGAAGGAAAGCACCACGCCGCTCTCCCCGTTGATGCGGGCGTAGGTGGTGCCGGCGTTGTCCAGCAGGCTTACGGAAGCAACGTCGCACAGGCGGATGGTGTCCATGCTCTCCATGCCCGTGGAGAACAGAGGCAGAGTTTCCAGCCCTTCCAGCCCGATGACGCTGTCCCCTACCCGCACCAGATACTGCTGCTCTCCGTCATAGAGATAGCCGGCGGGCATGGAGAAGTTCTGGGCGGTGAGAAGCTGGCTCAAAAGCTCCTTGGTCAAAATGTTGTGGAGGTCTGCGGCCTTCTTGGCGGCTTCCAACTGTTCCTGGGCCTGCTTCTCCGCCTCTTCCAGCTGTTCCTTGCCGGAGAGAAGGGCATTCTCCCCTTCCGCCAGCTCCTCCTTCTTTTCGTTGAGCAGCTTCTGGGCGGAATTCATCTGAGAGGAGATGTTCTGCTTCTGCTTGTTCAGCTCCTCATAGCCCTTGTCAATCTCCAGTTTGCCTTCCTCCAACTGGGCAATGGCCTCCTCCAACTGAGGGATGGCCTCCTCAAGCTGGGTCTGGGTGGCCTTCAGGGTGCTGAGGGTGCTGTCGATATCGTTGCGGCCGATGCCCTGCTCCGCCAGCGCACTGTCGATCTGCGCCAGAGAGCTTTCCACCGTCTGGTACTCTTCGCTATTCTTAATGCGGTCGATGGCTTCCTTCTTCTGCTCATCGGTCATGAAGGTGTTGTTTTCAATGGCGGTGATGGAGGCATCCAGCACGGCCTTGGCTCTTTCCAAAACGGCCAGGGTGTACTTCAGCTCCGTAAGCTGTTCCTGGGCGGTAATGACCTGCTCCAGCCCCGCTTCTGCTTGCGCCTTCTGCTCCTTCAGGGAAGAAAGCAGTTCCGTTACTTCCTTGTTCTTCTCGTCCAGCTGGTTCTGCGCCTGATTGAGGGCGCCGTTGGCCTGCTTTTTGCCGCTGTTCAAAGCGTCCTCGCCCTCTTCCAGAGCCTCCTTGCCCTCGGCCAAAGCGTCTTCGCTCTCCTGCAGCTTCTCCTTGGCCTCCGTCAGTTCGGACATAGCCTCCTCGAACTCCTCGTCGATGGCCTCATAGAGGGTTTTGTTCAGAGCGTCAATCTTCTCATCGTCCAGCACAATCTCCAGATTCTGAAGCACCAAGCCGCTCTTGGAGACGGAGGCGACGCCGTTGATGCCCTCCAGCTCAATGGACAGCACGTCGTTTACAAAGGCGCTCAGTTCCATGGGATCCATGCCCTTATAGTTGACGGCGGCCACGGTGGTGGGAATCATGTCCGTGCTCAGCTCAATGACCTGGGTGTTGCCCACGCCCTCCGGCCAGGAACCGGAGAGGGTGCTGATGCTCCGCTGGATGTCCATCATGGCCGCATCCCGGTTTACATCGTCCTCAAAGGTCAAAAAGACCACGGAGTAGTTCTCCGCACTGGTGGAGGTAATCTCGCTGATGTGATCCAAAGAAGCCATGGCCTGCTCCAGAGGCTTGGTTACCGAATTCTCCACTTCCTCGGGGGAAGCGCCGGGATAGGTGGTCATGAGCACCATGTAGGGGAAGCTCATGTTCGGCAAAAGATCCGGGGTCATTTTCGTTACGGACACATACCCCAAAACCATGACCAGAATGACGGCCACCAGCACGGTAAAGGGCTTTTTCACACTGTACTTGGATAACACGGTTCGTCTCCTCAACAAACATAATAAACTAACTTACTATATCACATTTGCCCGCTCTCGGATGTGAAAAAAATGTGGCATTATAAAAGAATTTTTGTCGCAGAAGGACGAGGGGCAGGGGACGGGCCGCCGCTGCGGGCATAGACCCCTTCCCCAACACATATGCTCTACCAATCTTCAGGAGGTACCGTGCATGCCTATCATCGTCATTTCAAAAAAACATCTGCTGCTGGGGCTGGGGATACTGCTGCTGCTGGGGCTGGGCATTGTCCTGCTCATCACGGGGAAGACCGGGGCCCAGGCGGCTCCCGCCATGGCGGTGGTGGAGGAATATGAGCTTAACGTTCTGCCCCTAAAGGCCAGATCCCTCCCCATATACGCCGTGGGGCGCACCGACAAAAAGATTGCCCTGACCATCGACGCCGCTTGGGACGCCGACAAAACGCCCTTTATTCTGGATACTTTGGATCGGTACAACATTAAAGCCACCTTCTTTTTATGCGGGGTATGGGTGAGTACCTACCCGGAGTATGTCAAGGAGATTGCGGAGCGGGGGCATGAGATCGGAAACCACTCTTTGACCCACCCCCACATGAACAAGCTCTCGGCGGCGGAGGTGAAGAAGGAGCTGACGGAGCTGGACGATGTCATCGAGTCTTTGACGGGGAAGCGATGCACCCTCTTCCGCCCGCCCTACGGGGAGTACAACAACACGGTCATCGAGGCCGTGCGGGAAGCGGGGTATGAGGCCGTCCAGTGGAGCCGGGACACGGTGGACTGGAAAAAGGAGCGCAGTGCCCAGACCATTTTGGACGGCGTCCTGCAAAAGCTCACCGACGGGGACATTATCCTCTGCCACAACAACGGCTACAAGATTGAAACCTACCTGCCCATTCTCATAGAGACCTGCCAGCAGAGGGGGTACTCCTTCGTCACCGTGTCGGAACTGCTTTTGGAGGGGGAAACCTCCATCGACAACAACGGCATCCAGCAGGGAAAGTGAGGGGGAGGGGGAGGAAGAGAAAAGTGAAAAGTGAAGGAGGGGGGCGGCGAAAGGCGAAGCCTTTCTCTTAGCCGCAAGGGGGAGCGTTCCGCCCCCCTGCTCCCTTTTTCATTAAAATTTTCTCACATGGCTTGACATCCGCCCGCCCCAGGCGTACCGTATACGGTGCAGGGAGGCATCTCCCCATTTCGTATATCGAGGCGTATTGCGTATGTGGATTGTGTTTGCTTTTGGTTCCGCCCTTTTCGCCGGGCTGACGGCCATTTTGGCCAAGTGCGGCATCCGAAGAACGGACTCTACCGTGGCCACGGCCATCCGCACCATTGTGGTGCTGGCCTTCTCCTGGATCATGGTGTTCATCGTAGGCTCTCAGGGTCAAATCGCCGCCATGGAGGGCAGAACCCTTCTGTTTCTCATTCTCTCCGGCCTGGCTACCGGCGCAAGCTGGCTGTGCTACTTCCGTGCCCTCCAGTTGGGGGACATCAACAAGGTGGTTCCCATCGATAAGTCCGGCACCGTGCTGACCATTCTCCTGGCGGCCCTGCTTCTGCAGGAGCCCATCACCCTGCCCAAGGGCGTGGGCATGGTGCTTATCGCCCTGGGCACCTATCTGATGCTGGAAAAAAAGGAGAATACCGCCGCCGTGCAAAGGGGCAGCCGCTATCTGTGGTACGCCGCAGGCTCCGCCCTCTTTGCAAGTCTCACGGCCATTTTGGGGAAGATCGGCATCACAGGAGTGGAATCCAACTTGGGCACCGCCATCCGCACAGGGGTAGTGCTGGTTATGTCCTGGATGATGGTCTTTGTCCAGGGAAAACAGGCTTCTCTCAAGGCCGTCCCCAAAAGGGAGCTGGGCTTTATCTGCCTTTCGGGGCTTGCTACGGGAGGAAGCTGGCTGTGCTACTACAAGGCCCTTCAGCAAGGGCCTGCCAGCGTGGTGGTGCCCATTGACAAGCTGAGCCTTCTGGTCACCGTCCTCTTTTCCTACGCTGTGTTCCGCGAAAAGCTGACCAAAAAGTCTGCACTGGGCCTATGCGCCATTACCGCCGGCACCCTCGTCATGCTCCTTTGACCCTTTTTTCGCAATTTTAACCCGAGGAATCGCCCCCTCGAGTTTATTTGTTACAAAAAGTACACGCCCGCCCCTTTTTTCCCGCAGTCAGGTCTGGTATACTGGAGTATAAGGATTAAAAGTACGGAAAGGCAGACCATGGAAACCAGATTCAACAAAAAGGTGCAAAAGCACCGCCGCCGGCTTTTTCGGGGAGACTGGCAGGAAAAGCTCCCTGTGGGGCCGGTGTTTCTGTGCGCCGGGCTGCTGCTGCTGATTCTGCTGATTATCTGGATCAATGAGCCCTCTTTGTCCGCCCTGAACAATGCGGATTTGGACCTGGTACGGGCTAAGGGCGGCCTGAAGGTGGGGGTAGACGAAGATTTGTACGGTCTGCACCAAAAGGGGCAGGGATTGGAAACGGAAATATCCGCCGCCCTGTCCGAATTCCTCTTTTCCGCTTCAGACGCCTGCGAAAGCGTGTCCGTTACCCGTCAGACCGCCCAATGGCGCATGGCCGACGGCATGATTGATTTGGCCATTGTCAGCATGTCCAAATTTTCCTCCAAGGAGTATGCCGCCACCACCATGCCCTTTTACACCGACGCCGTGGTGCTGGTAGGCTACGGAACCGGGTCTTTGAAGGACAAGCGCATTGGGGGGCTCAGGAACACGGACGCTTACAAGGCTCTTTTGCAGTATCAGGAGGACGAGGTGCCCTCCATATCCGTGTGCCCCTACGCCGCCTACTACGATATGCTGGTAGCCCTGCGGGCGGGCACCATTGACTACGCCGCCATGCCCCGTTCGGCGGCTCTTAGCTACATGGACGAGGATATGCTCTTGTACCCGGGACACATTGCCACGGTGCAGTATCACATTATGGCTCCGGCCACGGAGAAAGCGCTTATTGAGCTTTTGGACGCCCTGCTGGTCACCTGGGCCCAGGACGGCACCCTGCGAAGCTGGTACGAGCAGTACGGCCTGCTGTACGAGTAGCTTTTTGTTGAAAGCCGGGGCGGGGGCGGCGGTTCGCTTTGCGAACCCTTGCGTTCGGGGGGCGTTTGCCCCCCCG
>CAYUHW010000042.1:0-9683 GCA_964444605.1 uncultured Christensenella sp.
CCATATACTTATGAATCTCCCCGGAAATAAAGTCCCAGTTCACCGCCTGCTCCGGGAACAGCCCCGTGTGCTTAAAGCCCGTGGGGCGGACGATGAAGGTCAAATCCTTATAGGCAATGCGCCAGCTTTCCGGCAGGGAGCGGGCAAACTCCCAGTGCCCTCCCCCCGTGGAGGAGCGCAGGTATACGGCATCGGCTTTGTGCCCGTCCATGGGCCACACCGCCTGAGGGTCGGGGCGCAGAAGGGTCACATCTCCCCAGCGCTCCAGCTTGTTGCCGTTGCCGGCATCCAGAATGGCAAAGTCTTTCCAATCCTTGGTGATATACATAACAGTCTCCTTAAAGGCGTCCTGCGCCTGAACATTCATAATACAGTATACCATATTCCTTTGCAGGTGGGAAGAAAAGCAAAAAAGTTTTTCCCCCTTTACAGTGCCTTTTCGCCCATTTTTGCAAAAGGAGAGGCGATTGTGAAATTTTTCGGTTTCGGATACAAAAGTATATTTACCTATTGAAATGGTGGGTGAAAGGGGGTATACTATCCCTGAAGTTCAAAAAAGGAGTTTCTTTTATTATGATATATGCCGATAACGCCGCCACCACACGGCTGGATCCCCAGGTGCTGGAAGCCATGCTGCCTTACCTGCAGGAGGTCTACGGGAATCCCTCCAGCCTCCACTCCGTTGGGCAGGAAGCCCGGGAAGCTCTGGAGGAAGCCCGTCAGAAGGTCGCCAAGTGCCTCAACGCCAATCCCCGTGAGATTTACTTCACCTCCGGCGGCAGCGAAGCGGACAATCAGGCCCTCCTTTCCGCCGCCAAAATGGGGGAGAAGAAGGGGAAAAAGCACATCATTTCCACCGCCTTTGAGCACCATGCCATCCTCCATTCCCTGAAGCGGCTGGAGAAGGAAGGCTTTGAGGTGGAGCTGCTCCCCGTTCACGAAAAGGGCAACATTGCCCCTGAAGAGGTCGCCGCCGCCATTCGCCCCGATACCTGCCTGGTCACCCTTATGACCGCCAACAACGAGATTGGCTCCGTTTTGCCCATTCGGGAGATTGGCCGCATCTGTAAGGAAAAGGGCGTTCTGTTTCACACCGATGCCGTTCAGGCCGCAGGGCATCTGCCCATTGACGTAAAGGCGGACAACATCGACATGCTGTCCCTGTCCGCCCACAAGTTCCACGGCCCCAAGGGCGTGGGCGTACTCTATGCCCGTTTGGGCGTGGTGCTGACCAACCTCATTGAGGGAGGCGCTCAGGAGCGGAACCGCCGCGCGGGCACGGAGAATATCCCCGGCATCGTGGGCTTGGCCGCCGCCTTGGAGAAGGCCTGCGGCAATATGGAGGAGACGGGAAAGCATGTCTCCGCCATGCGGGACAGACTCATTGCGGGACTCTCCCAAATCCCCCACTCTGCCCTCAACGGCGACCCCGTCCATCGTCTCCCCGGCAACGTCAGCTTCTGCTTTGAGGGAGTCGAGGGAGAGAGTTTGCTGCTGCTGCTGGACGATAAGGGCATCTGCGCCAGCTCCGGTTCTGCCTGCACCTCCGGGTCTTTGGATCCCAGCCACGTGCTCTTGGCCATTGGCCGTCCCCACGAGGTGGCTCACGGCTCTTTGCGCCTGAGCATCGGGGAGGATATGACCGAGGCGGATGCGGACTATGTGATTGATTCCGTAAAGGAAGTAGTGGCCTATCTGCGGAACATGTCTCCCCTGTGGAAGGACAAGGTCAGCGGCAAGAAGCCCTTTGTCATTTGAGAATATAGAAGAAAAGAGAGGTACATAGATATGGCATTATACAGCGCAACGGTCATGGATCACTTTAAGCATCCTCGGAACGTAGGCGAAATGGAGAACCCCAGCGGCGTAGGCGAAGTGGGCAACGCCGTCTGCGGGGATATTATGAAGATTTATTTGAAGATTGAGGACGAAATCATCACCGACGTCAAGTTCGAAACCTTCGGCTGCGGCAGCGCCATCGCTTCCAGCTCCATGGCCACGGAGATGATTAAGGGCAAGCCGCTGAAGGACGCTCTGACTCTGACCAACAAGGCCGTGGCCGAGGCCCTGGACGGACTGCCCCCTCACAAGATGCACTGCTCCGTGCTGGCGGAGGAAGCCATTAAGGCGGCGGTAAAGGATTATTACGACAAGAACGGCATCGCCTACGACCCCGAGCAGTTTGCCGACTGCCATAGCTGCGCCCACTGCGCAGAGCACCAGGCATGATGGTCTCCAGCCGGGGGCGCTACGCCCTGCGCATACTGGCGGATATGGCGGTGCATGCAGGGGACGGGTATGTGCCCATGAAGGAGATGGCCAAACGGCAGGACATCTCCTCCAAATACATGGAAAGCATTATGCCCCTGCTGGTCAAGGGCGGCCTGGTGGAAGGCATCTCCGGGAAAAAGGGCGGCTACCGCTTGACCCGGCCTGCACAAGACATCACCGTAGGCGAGGTGCTGCGGCTGACGGAGGGGGATTTGGCCCCGGTCAGCTGCCTGTCCAGCCGAACGGAGCCCTGTATGCAGGCGGAAGCCTGTCCCACCTTTAAGATGTGGGCGGACTTTGATAAGCTGACCAACGAATACTTTGACTCCATCCCTCTCAGCCGTCTTGCAGGCGAATAGGGGCATAGGGTTCAAACGGTTTTGCTCTTTTCCACTGCAGAACCGTTTTTTGATAGGACGGCGGCCTTGTATAAAGGCGGAAAGGAGAACCATGGCACAGGAAGAGAATCTGCAGCGGTTTATACAAGCCCATGAGCAGACCTATGACACGGCTCTAAAGGAGATTCGAGGCGGAAGAAAATACAGCCATTGGATGTGGTACATCTTCCCCCAACTGAAGGGGCTGGGGCGGAGCTCTACCTCGGAGTATTACGGCATTTCCGATTTGGAGGAAGCAAGAAGCTTTTTGCGCCACCCGTATCTGGGCGGACACTTGCGGGAAATTTGCCAAGCTCTGCTGGAGCTGGAAACGAATCAAGCCGAGGAAATTTTCGGCTGGCCGGATGATAAAAAGCTGAAGTCCTCCATGACCCTCTTTGCCTTGGCGGAGGAAGGGGAGCCTGTGTTTCGGCAAGTGCTGGAAAAATTCTTTTTGGGCAGGGAGGACGGGTACACAAGAAAACTCCTCGGCCTGCCAAAATTCATGGAAACGGAATCAAAAAAATAAAAAAAGAGGAGAGAACTATGAGAAAGAACTTTGGCGCAAAGCCCATTTTGTATCCCCAGCCCGTATTCATCATCGGCACCTATGATGAAAACGGTGCCCCCGATGCCATGAACGCCGCTTGGGGCGGCATCAGCGACACCGACGAGGTCTCCCTGTGCCTGGGCGCCGACCGCAAGACGGTGAAAAACATCCTTAAGACCAAGGCCTTTACCATCAGCATGGCTACGGCGGACACCGTGGTGCCCTGCGACTATGTGGGGCTGGTTTCCGGCAACAACGCGGCAGACAAGATGGAAAAGGCGGGCTTCCACGCTGTCAAGAGCGAGTTTGTGAACGCCCCTGTTTTTGAAGAGCTTCCCATGGCCGTGGAGTGCCTCTTTAAGAGCTATGATGAGGAGACCTGCCGCATGGTGGGGCAGGTGGTCAACGTGTGCGCCGAGGAGAGCATCCTCACCAACGGAAAGATTGATCCCATGAAGCTGCGCCCCATTACCTATGACGGGGTGAACCATGCCTATTATGTGCTGGGAGAAAAGGTGGGCAACGCTTTTGCCGACGGGGCGGCGCTGAAATAAGGGAGTTTCGGAGTTTAGCATGAAAAGGGCAGCATAGTCTGCCCTTTGTTATATGCACCAAGCAAAGGAGTAAATGTGGAGCGGTATTTTGAGATCAACGAAAAGGGGAGAAACATCCGCTGTAAGCTGTACTGCGGGGATTTGCACAAGATTCGCCGAGCGGTAATCTTCTGCACCGGCTTCGGAGGGCACAAGGACAATAAGGCGGCGGAAAAATTTGCCGAGCGGCTGCTGTCCAAATATAAGGGAACGGCGCTGGTGACCTTCAACTGGCCCTGTCACGGGGACGATGTGCGGAAAAAGCTGTGCCTGGAGGACTGCGACGGGTATCTATCTTCGGTGATTGCCTATGTGAAAAGCCGCTTTCAGGCAGAAGATTTGTATGCATACGCCACCAGCTTCGGGGGATATTTGACCCTGAAATACATTTCTGAGCACGGAAATCCCTTCAAAAAAGTGGCTTTGCGCTGTCCGGCGGTGAACATGTACGGCTCCCTGGGGGAGAGGATTTTGTCCCAAGAGGATTGGAACCGTCTGCAAAAGGGGAAGGACGTGCCCGTGGGCTTTGACAGAAAGGTGCTGATTGGGCAGGGATTTTTGGAGGAATTAAAGAAAAACGACATTCGGGAGCGGGAGTTTCTGGAGTACGCCGAGGATATCCTCATCCTGCAGGGAACGGCGGACGAGGTGGTGTCTGCCGAAGAAGGGGAGAAGTTTGCCGAGAACAACCTTATTGAGTATGTGCCCATAGACGGCGCCGACCACCGCTTTCAGGATCCTTGCAAAATGGAGGAAGCCATCAAGGGGATTCTCCGCTTTTTCGCTTTGTAAAGTACGGGGCGGCGGAAGGGTGAAGCCCTTCTCTTGCATAAGTGCGGGCATTCTGCCCGCACTTATGCAAGGGTTCGCTAAAGCGAACCCGCCGCCCCTCAGCTTCACTCCGCACAAAAACGCATACTCTCCGAATGAAAAAGCCCGGGAAGGGGCACCTTCTCGGGCGATAAAACCACAGACAGACTCTGTTTTGCTATGCCTGCGCCCATTGGCGGATGGCGGCGGCGGTGGTTTCCAGGTGCATACTGCGGGAGGCCTTGACCAAAATGGTGTCTCCGGGCTGGAGAAGGGCGGGAAGGCTTTCGCACAGGACATCCTGATTCTCATAGGCGGGGCAGCCCGCTTTTTTTGCGGCTTCCTTCATGCGGGGGCCTACGGCGGCAATGGCTTCGATGCCCAGCTCCTTGGCCAGCTCCAGCATCCGCAGGTGTCCTTCCGAGGCGGCGGCGCCCAGCTCGCCCATGTCGCCCAGAATGCATACCCGCCGCCCTTCTGCCTGAGACAGCACCCGCAAAGCGGCGGCCATGGAGGCGGGGTTGGCGTTGTAGACATCGTTAATCAGGGTGCATCGGGGGAGCTTTTCAATGGCCTGCCGATTTCCCGCAGGCACAAAGGCGGCGATGGCGGCTAAGATCTTTTCCGGCGGCACACGGAGCACCATGCCCACGGCGGCGGCGGCCAGGGCGTTGTATACGGCGTGGATGCCCGGGGCGTGGATGCAGGCGGGATACGCTTTTTCTCCCAGCCGCAGGGTAAAGGCCGTTCCATCCAGCCCGTGGGGGACAAGATTCTCTCCCCGCACGGCGCAGTGCTCCCCCAGTCCGTAAAACAGGGCGTTGGGGAGGGTGGAGAGATAATCGTCGTCTCCGTTGGCAATGACGGTGCCCTGGGGGCGCATATGCTTCAGCATCTCCGTTTTTCCGCGGAAAATGCCTTCTCTGGTGCCGAAAAACTCCAGATGCGCTTCCCCAATGTTGGTAAACAGGCAGATTGTAGGCTGGGTCATGGCGGCCAAAGCGTCAATCTCCCCAAAGTGGTTGGTGCCCATTTCGATGACGGCGCACTCCGTCTCGGAAGTCAGGCCAAAGAGCACCTGAGGCACCCCCGTCTGGTTGTTAAGATTTCCCGCCGTGGCATGCACCTTATAGGCGGCAGCCAGCACGTCCCGCACCAGCTCCTTGGTGGTGGTTTTCCCCGCACTGCCCGTAATGCCGACTACGGGGATGGAAAAGCGTTCCCGATGGCGGGCGGCCAGGGTCTGAAAGGCGGCTACGGAGTTTTCCACCCGAATGTGGGGGTAAGGGGTGTCTGTTTCGGACAGGGTGCACACGGCCCCCTGTTCCATGGCTTGGGGGATAAAGCGGTGGCCGTCAAAGACCCCGCCCCGCACGGGAACATACAGGGCTCCGGGCTGCAGGGTGCGGGTATCGATGGACAGACTGGTAATGGGGGCGTCCTGCAGAGCAGGGTCTCCCACAAAAGTGCCGCCCGTAAGGGCGGCGGCCTGAGAAACGGTAAAAAGCTGCATAAGCGGTGCCTTATTCATACTTTTTCAGGGACAGGGCGATGACGGTCTCGCACAGGGTCAGATACTCCATACCGGCCGCCGCCGCTTCCTGAGGCAGCAGGGAGGTGGGGGTCATGCCCGGCAGGGTGTTGGCTTCCAGACAATACGCCTTGCCTTCCTCCGTGAGCAGGAAGTCGATGCGCCCGTAAACCTGCAGATGGAGAATATCAAAGACCTTTTCCGCCGCTTTCTGGACGGTTTGGGTGTCCTTTTGGGAAAGGGGGGCAGGGGTGATTTCCAGAGTGGCGCCGGGCTGGTACTTGTTCTTATAATCATAGAACCCTTCCCGGGGGATGATTTCGATGACGGGAAGAGCCTTGCCGTCCAGCACGCCGCAGGAAAGCTCCCGTCCCTGAATGTATGCCTCAATGAGGATGGTGTCCTCCTGGGAAAAGGCCAGCTCGATGGCCTTTTTCAGTTCCTCTTTGGTGCGGGCGATGGAGATGCCGATGGAAGAGCCGCCGCTGTTGGGCTTTGCCACGGCGGGCAGGGGCAGTTCGTCCAAAGAATAAACTTCTCCCCGATGAAGGAGCTTCCAAGCGGGAGAGAGGACGCCCTCAGCGTCGAAAATTTCCTTGGCCAGATTCTTTTCCATGGCCAGACGGCAGCCCTCGGGGCCGCTGCCCGTGTACAGAATCCCCGCCTGATCGAAAATCTGCTGGATGGAGCCGTTTTCGCCGTCTGCGCCGTGGAGGGCCATATATACGATGTCCGCCGCCTTGCAGATTTCCAGCACGTTGCAGCCGATGCGGTCGGAATATCCCTCCTTGCGGCTCTTGGCGATGGCAACCAAATCCGGCTCCTTCTCCTCAATGGCGGAAGGGGGGAGCACCTCGGCACGGGCAAAGAGCTCCTCAACGGGGCAGGGAAGCTCCGGCAGACCGAAAAACAAATCCAGCAGAATGGCCTGATGGCCGGCCTTAACGAAGGTGTTGCAGGCCATGGTGCCGCTGGAGAGGGATACGTTGCGTTCGGGGGACAGCCCCCCGGCCAGGACGACTATTTTCATTTCGGATACCGATACCTTTCTGTGTTGTGAAAGCCCGGGAGCTTCCCTGAGAACAGAGGAAAGACTCCCAACAATGGTATATCATATTTCGGCCGGAATCACAAGAGTACTTTTCCATGAATAAAAGAAAAACGGCGAAAGAGCCGTTTTAAGACGGAGAAAGGGGCCGGGGCGGCGGCGAAAGGCGGAGCCTTTCTCTTGCGTGAGAGGGGGGAGGCTTTGCCTCCCCCCTCTCACGCAAGGGTTCGCCCTGCGAACCCGCCGCCCCGCCATGTAGCATTAGATGCTACCATTTTATACAAGCCAAAACCAAAAACACCCTCTTATCTATTGTTAAGCAATTTGCTTGGTACAAAATAAGGGTTTTGCCCAAAACCATACACTTAAGGAAAATTGCGCAAAGGAAAAGGAGATTCTTTTAAGCGGGCTTTCTTGACAGCGAAAGAGGGGTATGAAATAATAAAAAACAAAGATTTTTGACAGGAGGCATCCTTTATGGAGGGAAAAAGCGCCGAAGCATGGGAAAAGCTGGTGTTAAAGCGGACAGGGGCGCATACGCGGGCAAAGCCTTACTATTTGGGCATTGAGCTGAAAAGCTGGACGGAAGAATTGTACGAAGCTGCGCAGGTGCTGGGTATGGAGCAAACGGCTGTGCTCATGGCCCGGGCCGCCTGTCAGGTGTATGAAAGCGCCGTGGGGGAAGGGTATCTGCTGCCTGAAAAGACCTTGGCCTTTGAAATCCGCTACCATGCAGAGGGGTATCTTTACGCCGTGGGGAAGAAGGAATACTTTTTAAAGCGGCATATAACCACCTGGGCCTTTCCCAAGAAGATGCTGGAGCGCCGCTGTGAGGTCATAGATATCTATTATAACGGCACCACCCCGCCTTTCTGGAAGGGAGGCTTTTGGGAAGCCGTCCTCTTTGGGTATCCGAAAAAGTGAAGAGGCGGGGCGGCGGAAGGGCAGAGCCCTTCTCTTGCCGAGGGGGGAGCGGAACGCTCCCCCCTCGGCAAGGGTTCGCAAAGCGAACCTGCCGCCCCCATCCCCGTTTCCCATCTTCGTCTTTTCAAAGGCGGCAAAATGGAGTATACTGTAAGCTAAGTATCCAAAATCGGAAAGGACATCCATGAAATATCTGAAGGAATACTTCAAACGATACAAGCGGGAGAGCATTCTGGCGCCTTTGTTCAAGATGCTGGAAGCCTGCTTTGACCTTATCGTCCCCCTTGTGGTAGCCGACATCATCAATGTGGGCATTGCTTCCAACAACAAAACCTACATCCTTACCCGCTTTGCCCTGCTGCTGGGCATGTCCCTGCTGGGGCTTTTGTGCAGTTTCACCGCCCAGTGGTTCTCCGCCAAGGCCGCCACAGGCACCGCCGCCGCTTTGCGTCTGCGGCTGTTGGACAAAATCCAGTCTCTGAGCTTGACGGAGCTGGACGGCATGGGCGTCCCCACCCTCATCACCCGCATGACCAGCGATGTCAATCAGGTGCAAAACGGCATGAACCTGTTTTTGCGCCTGTTCCTGCGCAGTCCCTTTATCGTGATCGGTGCCATGGTCATGGCCTTCTCCATCGACCGCCGCCTGTCCCTCATCTTTTTGGGGGTCATTTTGGTGCTGTTTGTCATCGTAGGGGGCGTGATGTATCTGAGCAACCCCCGCAACCGGGAGGTGCAGAAAAAGCTGGACGGCATCACCGCCGCCACCCGGGAGAGCCTGCAGGGGGTGCGGGTCATCCGTGCCTTTGGCCGTGAGGAAGCGGAAAGCGAGGGCTTTTCCGCCCGCAATCAGGCCTTGACCCAAGCCCAGCTTCGGGTCAGCCGCATTACCTCCCTGCTGAATCCCTTGACCTATGTGGTCATCAACGGCGCCATCATCGCCCTTTTGTATCTGGGCGCCCGGAGGGTCAACGGCGGTTTGCTTCTTTCGGGAGACGTCATCGCCCTTATTAACTACATCTCCCAGATTTTGGTGGAGCTGGTGAAGCTGGCCAATCTGGTGGTCTCCTTGAGCAAGGCCATGGCGGGCATGGGGCGTCTTGAGGAGGTGCTGGACATGGAAAGCTCCATGGACTTTCCCGGCGCCGTCTCGGAAAAAAACGCTTCCGAAGCCGTCCGCTTTGACCATGTCTCCCTCCATTATCAGGGAGCCGGCGCAGAAGCCCTTACGGACATCTCCTTTTCCGCCAAGGAGGGGGAGAGTATCGGTGTTATCGGCGGCACGGGCAGCGGCAAAAGCTCTTTGGTGCAGTTGATTCCCCGCTTTTACGATGCTTCCGCCGGCACGGTTTCCCTCTTTGGACAGCCCGTGGAAAGCTGGGACAAGACCGCCCTGCATAAGACCGTTGCCCTGGTGGATCAAAAGCCCCGCCTCTTTAAGGGCACCATCCGCTCCAACATGCTCTGGGGGAAGGAGGACGCCTCCGACGAG
Source organism: uncultured Christensenella sp. (assembly GCA_964444605.1). Classification (GTDB taxonomy): domain Bacteria; phylum Bacillota; class Clostridia; order Christensenellales; family CAG-138; genus RUG472. Next base: position 9,597 of record CAYUHW010000042.1, read on the forward strand.
GACATCTGGCAGGCCCTGGAGATTGCCCAGGCGGCGGAATTCGTCCGCCAGAAGCCCCTTGGGCTGGACGAGCCCGTGGAGCAGGAG
>CAYUHW010000043.1:0-9683 GCA_964444605.1 uncultured Christensenella sp.
GGTGTGCCCAAGACCATAGACAACGATCTGTACGGAACGGATCACTGCCCCGGCTTTGCCTCCGCCGCCAAGTATGTAGCCACCAGCTGCATGGAAATCCGTCGGGACGCTTATGTGTATGACTACCCCACCATCGTCATCGTGGAGATTATGGGACGGCACGCAGGCTGGCTGGCCGGCGCCGCCGCTGTGGGCAAGGTTCTGGGCGACGGCCCCGACCTTGTGTATCTGCCCGAGGTGAACTTCAGCGTAGATAACTTCCTGCAGGATCTTAACCGCATCTACAAGGAAAAGGGAAGCTGCATCGTCGCCGTCAGCGAAGGCATTCACGATGAGAACGGCACCTTTATCGCCGAGTACGGCGCAGGACTTGCCTCTCTGGACTCCTTCGGCCACAAGCAGTTGGGCGGCTGCGCCGCTACGCTGGTCTCCTTTGTTAAGGAAAAGCTGGGCGTCCAGAAGGTGCGCGGCATCGAACTGTCTCTGCTCCAGCGCTGTGCCGCTCACTGCGCTTCCAAGCGGGATATCGAGGAATCCTTCTCCGCAGGACAGAAGGCCGTGGAGGCCGCTGTGTCCGGTGAAACGGATTTGATGGTCTGCTTCGTGCGTGAGACCGATGAGAACGGCAACTATAAGTGCGGTCTGAAGCTGGAGAACCTTTCTCTGGCCGCCAACACCGAGAAGATGGTGCCCCGTGAGTGGATCAACGCCGAGGGCAACAACGTGGAACAGCCCTTCATTGACTACGTCCTCCCCCTCATTCAGGGCGAGCCCGAGACGGTTATGGAGCAGGGTCTTCCCCGCTTTGCACAGCTTAAGAAGATTCTGGCTGACTAACAATATAAACGCAAAGAGAAGCGCCCCAAAGGTGCTTCTCTTTTTCTATGCTTTTCTTACAAGGCTCATCCCCATATTCACCCCGCCGTAAGCAAAGGCGGCGGTGCCCAGCAGACGGAAGAACAGGCCGTAGGGCAGGAAAAAGGAGAGCAGAGTCAGCAGTCCCCCCGCCAGCAGAAAACGCTTGCCGCTGACGGCTCTAAAGCGTCTCCACCGCTCCGAAAGGCTTTTTTTAATGGGCGCCTGCATCCAAAGCCGCCTTTCGATTTCCTCCCCTTCCACCTCCACTTTCTCCAATGCCTCCGGACAAAAGCGCACCCTGCATCCCAGTTCCTCCGCTGCCAAAATCAGGCTCGGGTCTTCATTTTGATACAGGCAGAAGGCTTTGCATCCGCTCATGAGACAGCGTTTCTGCATCTCCTTTACCGTCACCGGCTCCAAAGAAAAGAAGGCTTCCTCTCCTTGAGGCAATGGCCCTTCGCCGCCCCTTTGGATAAAGCGAACCATGCGCAGTCTTTCCTCCGTCTTCTTCCGCTTTGCCCGCATAAAGCGCCGAAACCGCCTTTCATCCCATGCAATTAACAGCGTCAGGGTGCAGGGTATGCTTATAATCGCCAAAAGGAGGCGGCTCGGCTTCCCTGCCAATACTCCATATAGGCTCAATGCCCCCAGCAGGCTTAGAAACAGCCTGTCCAGCATGCGGGCAAGCGCCCCTTTTCCTCCGAAGCATTCTCTTTTATAGGCCATGAGGACTGAGATATCCATGGATTCAGTATTGCCCTTTTCCCCCTTGGTATACTATAATACAGACATGACGATACAAACCGACGCAAAAACGCTTTCTTCTGCCATAGCCGTTCTGCCCTCCGGCGCAGACATTCCCCGCCGTCCCCGCCTGGGGATTTTGGGCGGTACCTTTCACCCCATCCATCTGGGGCATTTGGAAATGGCTCTGTCTGCCCTGAAGATGCTGGCCTTAGATAAGGTACTGCTTATGGTAGACCGTATTCCCCCCCACAAGGAACTGGCCGAAGGCGCCGCCGACAGCCAGCGGCTGGAGATGGTCAAGCTGGCCGCCGCCCCCCATCCCGGTCTGGAAGCCAGCGATTTTGAGCTGATGCGGGAAGGCACCAGCTACACCGCTCTAACCTTGACCCTGCTTCAGGAACGGTTTCCCGAGGAGGATCTATTCTTCATCATGGGCAGTGATATGCTCAGAACCCTGCACACCTGGTACCATCCGGAAATTATTTGCGCCAAAGCCAAACTGGTGTGCATCTGCCGCCAGGGCGAAGAAGGGGGCGAGCAGGAGGCCGCCGAGAGACTGCAGAAAGCCTACGGGGCTGAGGTGATTCTTTTGCCCCCCGTGCGGGAGGTTTCCTCCACCTTGATTCGAAAGCGCACGGCTCAGGGTCTTCCCATCGGTCATCTGGTTCCTCCCTCCGTAGCGGAGTATATCTGCGCCCACGGGCTCTATGCCCCTGCCCCCATTCCCGCTTTAACGGCGGCCATGGAGCAACGTTTAAAGCCCGGCCGCTTTGCCCACACCGTCGGTGTCATGCTCACCGCCATGGAGATGGCCGAGCATCTGGGGATAGACGGCGAAAAGGCACGTCTGGGAGCTCTGCTTCACGACTGCGCCAAGTCCCTTCCCATTGAGGAGCAATACGCCTTAGCAGCGAGAGCCCGGGGTCAGCTTATGCCTACGGACATTGTTCCCATAGTCCATGCCCCCGCCGGCAGTGTGCTCTCCAGAGAGGTCTATGGCATAGAGGACGAGGAAGTTTTACAGGCCATCTGTCTCCACACCACGGGAGAAAGTCGCATGACCCCCTTGGATAAGCTCCTTTTCCTTGCGGACATGGTGGAGCCGGGGCGAAGTTTTAAGGGTGTGGAAACCCTTCGTCAAAAAGCCCTTTGCGCCCGCAGTCAAAAGGAGCTGGATTCTGCCCTTTTGCTTGCAATCAGGCACAATATCTGCTATATTAAAGAGAAGGGTGAACGGCTGCATCCCGCCAGTCTGCGGGCGCTGAAAACTCTGGAACAAGAAACACAATCCAACTAACCAGAACAGGAGCAATATATGGAGCAACGACATTCGGAAGAACAGGCAAGAGCCATCTGCCAGGTTCTCTACAACAAAAAGGCCCAGGACATCCGTGCCATGTACGTCCAGGATAAAACCATTGTGGCGGACTGGTTCGTAGTGTGCAGCGGCCGCAGTATCCCCCAGGTCAAGACCCTGTGCGATGAACTGGAGGACAAGATGGCGGAGGAAGGTCTTTTCATCCGCCGCAAGGAAGGGTATCAGGAAGGCCGTTGGGTGGTGCTGGACTTTGGGGATGTGCTGGTGCATATCTTCCATCCCGAAGAGCGCACTTACTACAATCTGGAGCGTCTCTGGGACAGCGGCGACAATGTGATTTTATTTTCTCAGGAGGAGGATGCCAAAGATGGAGCTCAATAAGTATATCGACCACACTCTGTTAAAGCCGGAAGCTACCCACGAGGACATCCGCAAGGTCTGTGAGGAAGCCGCCCGTTACGGCACCGCCAGCGTATGCGTCAACCCCATTTACGCCAAGTTCGTTACCGAACAGTTAAAAGGCACGGATATTAAGACCTGCTGTGTAGTGGGCTTCCCTCTGGGCGCTACCCTGCCTGAAATCAAAGCCGCAGAAGCCGCCGCCGCTATCGGGAACGGTGCTACGGAAATCGACATGGTCATTGCTATTGGCGCCGCCCGCGAAGGGGATTGGGAGTATGTCCAATCCGACATCGCCGCCGTGGTGGAAGCCTGCAAGGGCAAGGCGCTGTTGAAGGTCATCATCGAGACCTGTCTGCTTACCGACGAGCAAAAGGAAAAGGCCTGCCTGTGCGCCAAGAACGCAGGGGCGGACTTTGTAAAAACCTCCACCGGCTTCTCCACCGCCGGGGCAACCGTGGAGGACATTGTCCTCATGCGCAAGACCGTGGGCCCTGACATGGGCGTAAAGGCCGCAGGAGGCATCCGCTCCAAGGAAGCCGCCGAAGCCATGATTTCTGCCGGCGCTACCCGCATCGGTGCCAGTTCCTCCAAGAAAATCATCGAAGGATAATTGCGTCCCTTAACCGAATATCCGCAACTTTACACCTGCTTGCTTTGTCACGTCCATTGCAAGCAGGTGTTTTTTATCCCAAACACAAATTTGCAAAGGGGGGCAGTTAGAATAAGGACATCCAAAATACAGCGAAGGAACAAACCGTATGACAGTATCTATAAGCAAACGAAGCATGGCCCCGGGAAGCATTGTAACCTGCCCGACCCCTGCGTGCAAGCAAAAGTACAATATCTATACATAACGGCCGCTCTGTGCCTTCGCCCCGCTTTATGGATGCGTTTACCGCCGGAGAGTTCTTACGTTTCCATCTGAATATAGCTAAAAGGGGAAGCTGAATCACCTTCCCCTTCCCTTTTTATTTGATTTTGGCATATGCCTCCGGGGCGGCCGCATCCCGTGCCTGCAGGTATTTTGTCTGCATACATGAGTGCGTAGAGTCCCTCACTGTTTTTCACAATGGCACGGGCGGTCAGGCGGGGGACTTTATGGGATACCCCGTCCTGTCCCAAAATCAGCTTATCGTTCAGCCCGCAAATCTGCTTCATGCTTTGCTTTTCTTTCCTTCCCCCCGCTCCAAAGTAAGCAAGTCCAGCCGAGGGGGATTAAACAGGCGGGGGATTTTGTTGTGGCTCCCCGCCCCAGCGGAAACATACAGCACCGTACCTTCCTTTTTGTACAGCCCTTCGCAGTAGCGGGGCAGGATTCCCTGTTCGGGGGCATAGAGGCCTCGGCCAAAGAGCCGCCACTGTCCCCCGTGGGCATGGCCGGAGAGCACCAAGTCTGCCCCTGCACGAGCGTAGCGGTCTATGTTCTCCGGGCGGTGGGCCAGCAATAAGCGGAAGCCCTCCCCGCCCAAAACCTTTTTGAGCTCCGCCTCAGAAGCGCCGTCCCGAACCCCCGCCAGGGTCCACCTGCAGTTTCGGGTCTCCATGCTCACGGAAGTGTTGTCCAAAAGATGCACCCCCATTTGCACCAGTTCCCTGCGGTATACTTCCCCATATTGGGACAGCTTTTTCTCGTGATTGCCCTCCACAAACCAGACATCGCTCTTTTTACAGGCATAGCGGACAAAGGCAAGGGCGTTTTTGTGCCGCATTGGATGGTGCCAGTCAAACAAGTCCCCCGTCACAGCCAGCAGGTCCCAATGAAGGGTGTCCATAAGCTCCATAAGCCCTCGTCCGTCCTTGCCGTAGGCGCAGTCGTGGAGGTCGCTGATTTGCAGAATGGTGAATCCTTCCAGTTCCTTGGGTAAATCGGGCAAAGGAATTCTTCTTTTGACCACCCGCAGCCGCCTGCAATCTAAGATAGCATAAAGCAGGAAGCAGAGCAGGACGCTTCCCGACAACAGGCACGCCGTCAGCATAGTTCCTCCCCCAGCACAAACCGCCACGGGCGGGCCTGATCCTCTTGGCTGGCATAGCCGATGCCCACACGGGGAGCGGTAGAATAGGCAAAGCGCTTTCCGTCATCCAAAAGGGCCAAGCGGGAGCCTGTCAGCAGGTTCTCCCCGTTAAAGCTCCTGTCCACCCCCAAAGCCTTGGTCAGCTTCCCCGGTCCTTTTGCTCCCCGGCAACAGCGAATCAGCACCCCTTCAGGATGCTCCTCGGGGCCGGTGATGATGTTCAGGAGGCTGTGCATGCCGTAGCACAGATACACATACACATGCCCGCCGGATGTATACAGCATCTGCGTGCGGGGCGTTCGGCCCTTGTGGGCGTGGCAGGCGGTGTCCTCCGTGCCGTAATAGGCCTCCGTCTCCGTAATGCGCAGTTCCTTCTCCCCCACCTTTAGAATCTTTCCCAGCAGCAGCGGGGCGGCCTCATAGGCGGGAAGGGCATATATTTCGGTAGCGATAGCCTTCATTGAGGACGACTGTCGGCAATGAGCCGATTCATAATATGGTCGTAGTTGGTGTGGGGCAAAAGGCAGTTGCTGCAGTCCTTAATGCCTCCGGGCAGCATAACAAAGCCGCCGCCGCAGTTTTCCTTGAGATACAGGGGGCAATAGCAGAACTGGCAAGAGAACTTATCTTCGTCCACCCCCAGCAGCGGGGCAGCCTCATAGGCGGGAAGGGCATATATTTCGGTAGCGACAGCCTTCATTGAGGACGGCTGTCGGCAATGAGCCGATTCATAATATGGTCGTAGTTGGTGTGGGGCAAAAGGCAGTTGCTGCAGTCCTTAATGCCTCCGGGCAGCATAACAAAGCCGCCGCCGCAGTTTTCCTTGAGATACAGGGGGCAATAGCAGAACTGGCAAGAGAACTTATCTTCGTCCACCCCCTTGTGGCAGGGGAAATAGGGGCAAAAGCGGTTCTGCACAAACTTCCACCCTTCGGGGGTCTCCTTATGAGAGCATCCCCGTGCCCACTCCTCCTTGGTCATGGAGTAAACCCACTCGTCGCTGACCTCCCCTGTGGGCAGGTATATTCCCGCCTTACGGTGAATGCCTTCCCGAATGAAGCCGCACTTTTCAATCACACGGCGGGAGCGCTGATTGGGGGCGCTGTGGAAGACGGTGAGAATGTCCATCTCCAACTGACCGAAGGCATAGTCCATGAGCCCCCGAACAGCTTCGGGCATAAGCCCCATGCCCCAGTAAGGCTTGGCCAGCACAAAGCCAACATCACGGCTCTTAACCGCCTCCCCGTTACGGAGGTTGTTATGCAGTCCTACGGCTCCGCAAATTTTCCCCGTAGGCTTGTAGATAAGGCACATCTCCACCCCTGGACGGCATACGTTGGTCAAATAGTCCCGGCTCTCCTCTGCATTCTTATGGGGCCGAAAGCCGGCGCAGAGGCCTACCTCCGAATCGCTCATATAGGCGGCAAAGGCCTCCTCGGCATCCTCAGGCACCCAGGAGCGGGCGTACAGCCGTTCCGTTTCAAAAATCTTTTCCATCTTTCCGTTCCTCCCTTATCTGTCTTCTCCGATTACATTCGCCAACGCGCCCTGTCCATAAAGAGCGGCCACATCCTGAAGTCCTTCCAAAATCTCTTCATGGGAATAATTCCGCTCCGCCAACAGACTTTCCTCCTGCCCCGCAAGATACTCATAAAAGTCCAGAGCTTCCTGCAAAAGTCCCCTATCCCCGGGGTGTTCTTCCATGCGGGCAAAGAGCAAATCTTCCCCCTCGCAGATGCGTCCCGCCTGCGCCAGCATCAGGGGCGACAATCCCTCCCCCGTCCATGCCGTCTCCACAGGCAAGGAGTCCTGTTGTTCCGCTGTTTTTCCCGTCAAGAGTTTTAGCAGCGCCTGTATGAGCATGCGAATCTGCAGCATGACGTATCCCGTTTCCAGCATTCTATACCTCCATGGTGCCAATCATCTCTATCATGCGGGGAATAAGGGTGCACCGCGCCTCATGATAGCGGGCTTTTTGCTCCTTGGGCATGCCGATTAGGGGATGCCCGGCGGCGGAATTGTCGCTGACCACATGCAAAGCCATAGCGGGCTTCCCCCACAGTGCCGCCAAGCGGTAGAAGGCCGCCGTCTCCATCTCAATGCACTCTGCCCCCGTGGAGCGGATAAAGGGAAGATGGGCATACTCGGCAAAAATGGAGTCGGTACAAAAGATTTTCCGCTTCTTTATCTCCAGACCCTTTCCTTCGGCCAAGGCCATAACCCTGTCCACAAAGGCCGTGTCCGGGGGCAGTACGGTTTCAAAGGGACGGTAATTCTGCACGTTCTCCTGCAGATACCCGCCGGCCATGGTGCCGTCAATGGAGCAGGCGGGGGTACACAGTTCTCCGATTTGAATCCCTTCTATCAGCCCGCCCACGGCGCCGATGGATACCAGCTTATCTACGTTCATCTCCAAGCACACGCTCATGCGGTCCAGAATATTCCCTGCACCGGAGGCGGTCTGAATCCACGCCGCAGAAAATCCTTCCTTTTCCACCTCATAGCCCGAGATGTAAGAATGGCTGGCCGTAGTGCGGACGGTAAAGGACGTATCCTTAATAATCTTTGTGGGCTTCCACCCAGGCGCCGCCACCAGCACATCGTAGTGCTTTCCCGGCTCAGGCCAAAGTCGCTTTCCGGGCCGAAGTTGGGATTGTGGCGGCGGGAGGCCTCCAGCATGGTTTTTAATCTATCGTTCATGGTATCCTTCTTCCTGTATCATGTTAACCAGTATAGCATAAGGTGCCCGCAGGGAAAAGTGAAATTCATGAAAAAACCGTCGGTGCTTGACTTTTGGGGGAAAATTTGGTATAGTATTTTTGCTTTGAGGGAGTAGATGGCTCTAAAGGGAGTGGCAAGTCAACAGGCTGACGGGGTTCCGTCTGGCTTGTCTTAAACAGCGAGACTCAAGCACGGCTGTGCTTGGGCGAGTTATGTTCAGGTGCAGACGCATCTGATTTTTTTGTTTGGAGGTTTTTTCTCATGAGTTTTGCGGAACTGCTGCTCATCGGTATCGGGCTGTCCATGGACGCCTTTGCCGTGTCCATTTGCAAGGGCCTCAGCGCCCGGGATTTAAAGTGGAAGCACTATGTGTCCATCGGCCTTTGGTTCGGCGGCTTTCAGGCTCTTATGCCTACCATCGGCTATTTTCTGGGGGCTTCCTTTGAGCAGTACATCACCAATTTTGACCACTGGATTGCCTTTGCCCTGCTGTCCCTCATCGGAGCCAACATGATAAAGGAAGGTCTGTCCAAAGAGGAGGATGCAGGGGACGCTTCCTTCTCCTTCCGCTCCATGCTGGTGCTGGCTCTGGCCACCAGCATCGATGCTTTGGCCGTAGGCATTACCTTTGGACTTCTGCCGGATGTCCGGATTCTCCCCTCTGCCGCCACCATCGGTGTCACTACCTTCCTCTTCTCTGCCGCAGGACTGAAGGTGGGCAACATCTTCGGCCTCAAGTATAAGAGCAAGGCGGAGATTGCGGGAGGCGTCATCCTCATTCTCATCGGACTCAAGATTCTTTTGGAGCATCTGGGCATCATCGCATTTTAAGAAAGGACAGGCTCTATCCTCATGAAGGAAACCACCCTTTGCTATATAGAGAAGGACGGCAAATACCTTATGCTCCATCGGGTAAAAAAGGCGGTGGATGTAAATAAGGACAAATGGATCGGCATCGGCGGGCATTTAGAAGAGGGAGAGACTCCGGAAGCGTGCCTGTTGCGGGAAGTAAAGGAGGAAACGGGGCTGACCTTGACCCAATACCGTTTCTGCGGCGACATTCTGTTTAGCTGCCCCCCGTACCCCACGGAGACCATGTACCTATACCATGCCGCAGGTTTTGAGGGCAATCTGACGGACTGCGACGAAGGGGAGCTGTGCTGGCTGGAAAAGGAAAAACTCCATGCTCTGCCCGCTTGGGAGGGGGACTTTATCTTCCTCCGCCTTATGGAAAAACAGGTGCCGCCCTTTCATCTGGAGCTCTACTACAACGGAAACACCCTCGCCCGCGCCCTTCTCAACGGCACCCCTCTCCCCCTCCCCGGGTGGGAAGAGGCAATCGAGAAGGTATAAAGCCTAACTGCATAGAAAAAAGCCGGTCTTTCGACCGGCTTTTGTGTTGGATTGGTATGGGATTAGACGATGCCCTGACCCATCATGGCGTCGGCAACCTTCTTGAAGCCGGCGATGTTGGCACCGGCTACCAGGTTGTAGCCCAGGCCGCACTCTTCTGCCGCTTCCACGGAGGCGGTGTAGATGTTGTGCATGATGGTGTGGAGCTGCTTGTCCACTTCCTCGGCGCTCCAGCTAAGACGCTCGGAGTTCTGGCTCATTTCCAGACC
>CAYUHW010000044.1:0-9463 GCA_964444605.1 uncultured Christensenella sp.
ACCCCATGTATAAGCAAATTCTGTCCCTGTGCCGCAAGCTGGAAGGCCTCAATGAGGAGGAACTGCAAAAGCAGCTTACGGAGCTGTCCAAGACCGCCGAAAAGGCAGGAAAGGCCGCCCAGACCGTCCAGCGGGTGTATGAAAGCGTAAAGACCTTTTTTGAACAGGTGGGAGACTTTTTCACCAATCTGTTCTCAGGCTGGTGGCGGTAATTAAGTGAAAACAAAAAGCCCGGATTTCCCGGGCCGTTTTTACGTTTGGAGTTAGTCAGCCATAAAGAAGGCGGAGGCAAGGTCGTTGATGGCATCTTGATCCTTGATTCCCATAAGCTCCCGTGCAGAGTGCATGGCCAGAATGGGCACGCCGATATCTACCGCCTGCATGGAGTAAGCGCTGGCGGCAAAGCCTCCCAAGGTGCTGCCCCCACGGGCGTCGGCCTTGTTCATAAACCGCTGATAGGGAATTTCATAGGCACGGCACAGGCTCTCGATGGCGCCGATGCCGTTGGCCTGGGTGGTGTAGCTCTGGGAATAGCTCATCTTCAGGGTCACGCCTCCGTTCATGCGGGAATGGACCTGAGGATCATAGAACTCCATCTTGTTGGGATGAAGGGCATGGGCTACGTCGCAACTAAGAAGGAAGCCGGACAGCAGGGCGTTGAGATACCCTGCGCGGTCAAGCCCCAGACTCAGGGCAATTTTCTCCATGATAAAGCTCAAAGTGCCGCTGTTGGCGCCTGCCTTGGTGCGGCTGCCGATTTCCTCGTTGTCAAAGAGAGCGGCGATGTTCACGCCCTTTTTCCGCTGTTCCCCGGTGATGGCGATGAGGCTCGCAAAAGCACTGGTCAGGTTGTCAAGACGGGGGGCAGACAGCAACTCTTCGTCAAAGCCCAGCAGCATGGGGGCTTCCGCATTGTACAGCACCAAATCAAAGGAGAGAATGTCTTCGGGGGCAACCTCCAGCTTTTCGGCCAGCTTCTTTACAAAGTAGCCGTTCTTATTAAATTCTTTTTCCACCGTAGCAGCCAGGGGCAGCATATCCTTGGCGGGGTTCAAAGCTACGCCTTTGTTGACCTCGCGGTTCATGTGCACCGCCAGATTGGGAATGGTGAACAGAGGCTTTTCAAAGTCGAAGAGCTTTTCTGCGGGCTTTAGGGGAGAGTCTCCCTTGACGGTCACCATGCCGGCGCAGGACAAGGGCCTATCCATCCAGGTGTTGAGAATCAAACCGCCATAGGGCTCCACCGCCAGCTTCAGGCAGCCGCCCGCTACCTGCTCGGGGTCGGGCTTAATATAGAAGCAGGGCCAGTCCAAATGGCTGGCGGCAATGCGGAAACCGTCTTCCGGGGCGAAACTGTCGCCAATAGTAAAGCCCACCGCCATGGTACCGTGGCAGTCCACGCAGTAGCGGCCGCCGTAGGTCAAATTCCAATGGCCGTTCAGAGGGAGCTGTTCAAAGCCCTCTTCTTTGAGCATTTGTAGGGAAACAGCGGCTCCGTGGTAGGGAGACACGCATTTTTTTAAGTAGTCCATAAAGGCATGGATATCCTGCTGCATAAGACACCTCGCTTTTTTCTTCCATTATAGCATTTTTCTGCAAACATACAATCGCTTTTTTTCCTTGCCTGTGGTATACTTTTCTCATGGAACAGAAAATTCACGGAAACACAACGGGAGTTCGGGACAGCCTCCTTGCGCAAATGGAGTCCCTGTATACCATGCATCAGCCTACGGGTATGTTTTTGACCCGAGAACTGCTGGAGACCATGGCCTATTTTACCGGCTGCATGAATCGGGAGATCTCCGTTTATATCTCCCGCAGCGGCCGTATTTCCGATGTCAGCATCGGGGACGCCAAAACCGTTTCCATGCCGGATATGCGTCTGGTGCGGAACATCGACCGCCTTTGCGGCGTCCGCTGTATTCACACCCACCCCAACGGCAGCGGGTATTTGAGCGAGGTGGACTTGGGCACCCTCAACAGCATGCGCCTGGACGCCATGTGCGCCGTCGGCGTGCGGGACGGAAAGCCCACCAGCGTATACGCCGCCTATGTAGGGGAGATGGACGAAGCGGGGCAGCGTCAGCCCCTGATTTACGGCCCCATGGCCTACCACCGCCTGCCCCAAAAGGCATTGCTGGAAGCCGTCTTTGAAGCCGATGACAGGCTCAAGGGCCCTGCCTATGACGTCACCGCCAGCCGCCCGGAGCGGGCCATTCTGGTGGGCATAGAGTCCTCCGACGGCTATGACACTTTGGAGGAACTCAGTGAACTGGGGAAGACCGCCGGGGTGGAGGTCATCGGCAAGGTTTCTCAAAAGAAGCGGGGCATCGACAACGCCACCTATATCGGCTCCGGCAAGGCAGAGGAACTGCGGCTTATGGCCAGCGCCATGGAGGCGGACTTGTTCATCTTTGACGATGAGCTTACCGCCATACAGACGAGAAATTTGGAGAACATCCTCCAGACCCCGGTCATTGACAGAACCACTTTGATTCTGGACATCTTCGCCGCCCGTGCTGCCACAAGGGAGGGGCGCATTCAGGTGGAGCTGGCACAGCAGAAATACCGCCTGCCTCGGCTACTGGGGGGCGAGATCGCCTTTACCCGCCAGGGTGCGGGCGTAGGCATGCGGGGTCCCGGAGAAAAGAAGCTGGAGATTGACCGCCGCCGCATCCGCAGACGGATTTATGAGCTGGAACAGGAACTGGCGGAGGTGGAGAAGCAGAGAACCCTGCGCCGCACCGCCCGAGATAAGCAGGGGGTGCCGCTGGTAGCCTTGGTAGGATATACCAACGCAGGGAAGAGCACCCTTCTCAATGCCCTCAGCCAAGCAGAGGTGCTGGCGGAAGACAAGCTTTTTGCCACCCTTGACCCCGTGGTGCGGCAGGTAACTTTGCCCAAAGGCACCCAGATTCTCCTTTCCGATACCGTAGGCTTTATCAACAAGCTTCCTACGGAACTCATAGAGGCCTTCCGCTCCACCTTGGAAGAAGTGAAGGAGGCGGACTTGATTCTCCATGTCATCGACTCCTCCTGCCCCCATTACGATGTGCAGATGCGGGTGGTGGAGCAGGTGCTCTCCTCTTTGGGGGCGGGCAGCACTCCACGGCTGGAGGTGTATAACAAGATTGACAGAGAGGACGCCAACCCCGCCCATCGGGGGCAGTATATCCACATCAGTGCCGGACGGGGAGACAACCTTTCCGCTCTGCTGGAGAAGATAGAGGAGATGCTCTGCGCAGGGCGGCGGGAGGTGGAAATCGTCATTCCCTACGACCGCTATGAAGCCATGCAGGTACTCCGTGCCACGGGGCACATTCTCTCCGAAAGTCACGAGGCCGACGGCACCCACGTGCTGGCCTCCTTGCAGGAGGAAGAGCTTTGGAAGGTGAAAAAGGTGCTGGACGGCAGATAAAACCCATGCAGTATGAAGAAAGAAACAAAGCATATCGTGAAAAAGGACGCCGCCGCCCTTCACCCATACGAAAAAGGCTTGCGGACAGCGGACATGCGGACGAAGCTCTGATTGACTGCGCAACCATGCCGAATGGTTTTTAACACAATCAGCTTAATCAAACAAAATAAGAAGCGGGAGGACAGCCTCCCGCTTTTCGTATTTAAAGCAGGGGTAGTGATCCTCTGCGTTCAGACTGGGCTCCGTGCAGCCTGTGTTTTTCACGCGTTCCATAATATAGCAGTCGCTATGGAAGGCAGTGGCGGCGCCGATGAGAAAATCTTGATGAAATCACATAAAGCTTCTCCTTTCCAAATGTATCTGGGCATGAGAATACCGGAAAGCTTTTTGGCCGTCAGGCAAATAATTCGTTTTCACATTCATTATTTCGCCCAGTTTTCTATAGTGCGCAAAATAACAAACTTTAACACTAATTTTTGAATTTACACAGAAAAACCCATAGGATACAATGAAAACAGTTCGAAGCCTAAGGGGCGAAAGAACAAAGGTATTTGGCAAGAAGGAGAAGCGAAGGACAAGGATTCTCGTATTTCCATAGGCAAGGTTTTTGCATGGAAAAGCTCTGACGTTGCAATTGTGGCAAACTTTGTAATCGTCACCTCCTATGCACTTACAACGAGTATAACGGCGTGCCCCCCCGTATGGACGGCTCCGCTACGGTGCTTTCCAACAACTTTTCCGGCCAGCTTGGCCAAGGCATCGGCGGCGCTTTGACCGGCTGGGTGCTGAGCTTGTGCGGCTATGTGGCGGCAGAGGGCGATGCTGTGGCAGCCCGGCCTGCCGGCGCCATCATGGGCATCCGCATTCTCTATGCTATCGTGCCCTTGGTGATGATGACTGGCATTGCCATTTGCTCTTACTATCTGAGCAAGCTCAATAAGAAAATGCCCGAGATTGAAAAGGCTCTGAAACAGGCAGAAGGTCAGAGAAAGTAACAAAATTGACAGAGGGCGGGTCAAAGATGCCTCGGCTCGCCCTGCCCTTGGTTATTTATTGTGTTCCTGTTCCCGGTATTTTGTGGGCGTTAGCCCCACTTCGTTTTGGAAGACCGTGCTGAAATAACTGCGGGAACAGTAGTGAAGACGGTCGGCAATGTCCTGCACACTCAAATTTGTGGAGCCGAGCAGGAGCTTAGCCCGTTGGATTCTGGCTGATTGGATGTAGTTCGTCACGCATACACCCATCTCCTCCTTAAACCGGCGGGAAAAATAATATTTTGTGTAGCCGATGGACTGGGCGATGTCTTCAATGGACAAGGCGTCCTCCACATGCATGTCGATGTAGTCGCAGCAGACTTGCATCTGCTTGGACACCTGAGGACGAACCTGCCGCTGGTGTACCCGCTGGATAAAATCCTCATACATGGACAGACTCCAGGTAACGATTTCGTCCAGATTCTGGCTGCTCTCCACGTTTTGGATATAGCTGTCCCCCAGAGAATAGGCAAGGTCGGGGGAGAGGCCTCCCTCAATGGCTTGACGGACGCACAGAGAGGTAAACACGATGACGGAGGTCTTGGCCTGCCGCAGATGATCCCGGCTCTTTACCGGGACGCCGTTGCTGATGGTGGTGCTTTGGTTGTAGACTCCACGATAGTTTAAGTCTCCGTCCCGCACCATTTTCAGCAAAGCCCTCTCCAGCATCCAGGTCTGCATACGGGTTTTCTTTTCCGTAATGGGGCATAAATCCGCTTGCTTGCTGTCTGTGCAGTATACGATGTCGTTGGCACCCGCACTTTTACCGCTGACGGTGCAGTATAGGAGGCGGGCATTCTGGGCCAAAATCCCCTGCATCAAAACAGGGAGCTTCTTGGCAAGGGACAGCAGGGGACGGGCCCAGCTCTGCCGTCCATGCAGGGATTCGTATTTTTGTATGGCCTGCTCAATGCCCCAGTGGGTAATCTCCGAGTTCAGGCACGGGCCCAGTACACAGTAGCCCTGAATTCCGCTTTCGGTGCGCTCTGCCGCGGCAATCCATTCTAGGCCGATAGGGGAGCTGAGCCACAGAGGCGCATCCTTTTGCTGGGCGTAGGCGAGCATATGGCTGCGGCAGCCCAAGGCGCCAAAGGCTTCGTTTACAAGGGCGGCTTCGGGGCAGTTGCCGGACTTAAAGGTTCCCTCTGCATCAAAACGGGTGACGTACAGGGGTCCTACGCACAGCATCTGCTCTTGGAGCAATGCGATTCGTTCCTCAATATTCATGCTGAATCCCTCCTGCATTGCAGTATATCATAAAATTTCACGAAAAGGAGTATAGATGTGAGAAAAATTGACTTATTAAATGAAAGTTGGCATTTTACCAAAGAGAATGCAGGTATTCCCCAAGCCGTACAGGGGGAGCCCGTTACTTTGCCTCACACTTGGAACGCCGCAGACGGGCAGGACGGAGGCAACGATTACTATCGGGGCACCTGCTGGTATACGCGGGAGCTGACGGTTTCCAAAAAGGAGGACGAAGAAGTGTGGCTGGAATTCTGCGGGGCGGCCATGACGGCGGAGGTCTATCTCAACGGAAAGAAGCTCATGCATCATGAGGGAGGCTATTCCACCTTCAGAGTCAATTTGACGGAGCATCTGCAGGAAAAGAACCTGCTGGCGGTGTCCGTGGACAACGGAAAGAACCGCCGGGTGTATCCCCAGAAGGCCGACTTCACCTTCTACGGCGGTCTCTATCGGGATGTATATATGCTGACCGTGCCCAAAGCCCACTTTGAGCTGGCCTATTGCGGCACCCCTGCCATCAAGGTCACTCCTGTGGTATCCGAGGATCTGCAGTCCGCCGAGGTGACGGTGGAAACCTGGCAGAACTGCGAGGGATTGGTGGCCGTTACCGTGGCGGGAGAGCACAAAGATGTGCCATCCCAAAAGGGACACGCTATTGCCAAGTTTACCTTGGACAAGGTACATCTCTGGGACGGCGTAAAGGATCCCTACCTGTATACCGCCGAGGCGGAGCTGGAAAGCGGAGACAGGGTGTCCGCCTCCTTCGGCTGCCGCAGATTTCACATTGACCCCGAGCAGGGCTTTTTTCTCAACGGCAGAGCCTATCCCCTTTGTGGCGCCGCCCGCCATCAGGACAGGCAAGGGCTGGGAAATGCCTTGACAAAAAAGGAGCATGAGGAGGACATATCTCTGCTTCTGGAAATGGGAGCCAACACCGTGCGCCTTGCCCACTATCAGCATGCCCAATATTTCTATGATCTGTGCGACCGGGCGGGCATGATTGTTTGGGCGGAGATTCCCTATATCACCGAGCATATGCCCGAGGGGCGGGAAAATACCCTGTCTCAGATGGAGGAATTGGTAGTGCAGTGCTACAACCATCCCAGCATCGTCTGCTGGGGACTTTCCAACGAGATTACCGCTGCGGGGGGTGTCACGGAGGATATGGCGGAGAATCACAGGCTTCTCAACGACCTTTGCCACCGTTTGGACGGCACCCGCCCCACTACCATGGCCCACGTATTTTTGCTGGACAGCGGCGATCCCTTCGTCTGTCTTCCCGATATTCGAAGCTACAACCTGTATTACGGCTGGTATGTGGGAGAGAAGGAGGATAACGACGATTGGTTCGATGCCTTCCACGCCCGCTATCCTCAGGTGGTTATGGGCCTTTCGGAGTACGGCGCGGATGCCAACCCGGCGTATCAATCTCCCAATCCCCAGAAGGGAGACTGGAGCGAAGGTTATCAGGCACTTTACCATGAGCACATGCTGAAGATGTGGTCTCAGCGTCCCTATATTTGGGCCATGCACTGCTGGAACATGTTCGACTTCGGAGCAGACGGCCGTGACGAGGGCGGTAAGCCCGGGCAGAACCAGAAGGGACTGGTGACCTTTGACAGAAAGACGAAAAAGGACGCCTTCTATATCTACAAAGCCTATTTGAGTGAGAATCCCTTTGTTCACCTGTGCGGACGGCGGTATGCAAAGCGTCACGAGGAGACCACGGAGATTAAGGTCTATTCCAACCTGCCCGCCGTGACCTTGTATATGGACGGCAAAGAGGTGGGAACCTTGGAGGGAGACAAGGTCTTTACTTGGCATGTATCCCTTACAGGCGAGCACACCTTTACGGCCAAGGCGGGGAATTGTACCGATACCATGACCCTTTGTAAAGCGGCTGAACCTCACCTTGCCTACTGCAAGAACCCGGAGGCTGTGACCAACTGGTTCGATAAAGAGGTGATGCCCCGTCCGGAGGGATACTTCTCCATCTTTGATTCCATGGGTGAGGTGACGGCATGTCCTGCCGCCGCTGCCGTGCTAGCGCCTATTCAGGAGAAGGCCGCCGCCGCATACGGGGATGTGGCCAAAAACATCCGGATTCCCGAGGCCATGCGCATAGCCATGGCACGGATGAGCGTGGAAGCACAGCTTAAACAGATGGGCGGGCTGGTAACCAAGGAAGACATGCTTGCAATCAACAAGCGCTTGAACCAAATTAAAAAGGAGAACTGACCATGGCAAGTGTACAGATGGAAGGACTTAAAGCCATCATGCAGCAGATGATGGCACGGGGACTGGCCGCCAAGTTTGACGGAGACATTGACCCTCAGCGTCTGCGCAGTGTCATTCAGTTGGCACAGGCCAACATGCCTACAGAGCCCGGGGTCACCTTTGTGTCCTGTGAGCTGGGCGGGGTGGAAGCGGAACTGAGCGTGCCTGAAGATGCCCGCAAGGATGCCATTATTATCTATATCCACGGCGGCGGTTTGATTTGCGGCAACGCCCAAACCAGCCGAGGGTATGCCTCCATGCTGGCGGGGGAGACCAAGACTCCCGTGTACTCCTTCAGCTATCGTCTGGCTCCTGAGAATAAATTCCCTGCGGCAGTGAAGGATAGCTATGAAGTGTATCGGGCGGTGCAGAAAAAGCATCCCGGCTTGCCCGTGTTTTTAATCGGAGAGAGCGGCGGGGCATATCTGTCCATTACCACCACCTTGCTGGCTCGGGATTGGGGGCTTACCATGCCTGCGGGGGTGATTCTTTACTCTCCGCCCCTGGACTTTAGCGGGAAGCTGAATCGGCATCATCCCAAAAACAAGGACTTCACCGTTTCTCCCAACGGTCTGGAGGGACTGGGCAGAATGTATCTGACGGAGGAAAGCCAGTACACCGACCCTGTCGCTACCCCCTATTATGCAGACTTTCACGGCTTTGCCCCTGCCTACATTGTGTGGGACGAGAGCGAGTCACTGGCGGTGGACGCCGAGTACCTGCGGGACAAGCTGACGGCGGCAGGAGCAGAGGTCATAGCCCAAAGCTATCCCGACTGCTTCCACGCTTTCCCCACTTCCGGCCGGAGCACCCCGGAAAGCGCCGAGGTGCTGGCCAATACCGTCAGGTTTATCTACAACCATATTTAACCCTATTTACAGGTGGAGGAGGAAATCATCTCTTTCTAATTCTTTATGTAAAAAAGGAGCGGCCAATTACCGCTCCTTTTCCCTACTTAATATTTATGCCGCCACGGCTTTGGCGTTGATTTTGTCAATTACGCTCTTGATGCCGACCACAGGCTCAAATCCGTGAAGATTTCCACAATGCTGCCGTTGTCGGTAAAGGGCGGCTTTTGAAGCACGGAAAGATTCTTCATAATTCCGTTTTGCACGATGTACTCCACAATCTGGTTCACGTCGATTCTGTTTTTCAATTCGCTTGCCAGCATGATGTTCTCTCCGTTTTCCTCATGGCAGAGGCAGAACCTCTCCCATTTTGCCTTTTTTCTCATTATATGTCATTTTTTTCTTCCCATCAAACCGAACCTAATCAAAGCAAAAAAACTCCCCGACCGCGGTGAAGCAATCGGGGAGTAAAGGACGAAAGGTCTTAGTTCTTCTTTGCCTGAATGGCGGCCTGAGCGGCGGCCAGACGGGCGATGGGTACCCGGAAGGGGCTGCAGGAGACGTAGTTGAGGCCAATCTCGTTGCAGAACTCGATGGAGGAAGGATCGCCGCCATGCTCGCCGCAGATGCCGCAGTGG
>CAYUHW010000045.1:0-9331 GCA_964444605.1 uncultured Christensenella sp.
CGGCCGCTCAGCAAAAGAGAAAAACTCCTCATGCTGGGAGAGGGACTGCTGTGCCTGCTGGTGCTGGTCGGCGGGTTTCTGCTTTTATATAAAGACATCCGTCCGGCGGTGACTTGGGAACTGGACGGCTCCTTGCCTCCTGTCTCCGTGTTTGTGCGGGGGGAGGGGCAGGCTGCGTACGCAGGCTCTCTCAAAGCGGGGGATTGGAGCCGTCCCGGCCGGCACCTTTTGCTGGTGGAGCAGGAGGGGCATTGCCGTCTGG
Source organism: uncultured Christensenella sp. (assembly GCA_964444605.1). Taxonomy (GTDB): domain Bacteria; phylum Bacillota; class Clostridia; order Christensenellales; family CAG-138; genus RUG472. The sequence goes on from CAYUHW010000045.1 coordinate 263, forward strand.
TGCTTTTGTCCGTGGAGGATACCACGCCCCCCAGAGCCGAAGGTCTCTCCCTGACCTTGGGCATTGACGAAGAAGTGACCCCGGACAAGTGCATTGAAAATCTGGAGGACGAGCAGCTGGTGGCCGTGTCTTTCCTTAAGGCGCCTCTGTTTCATGAAGCGGGGGAGCAGGACGCGGAGATTTTGCTGGAGGATATGTCCGGCAACCAAAGCACCGTCACCGCCCATTTGAATATTCTGGGGGTACAGCCCCAAGTGGTCATAGAGGCGGGGGAGCCTTTGCCGCCTGTGGAGGCTTTTTTGCCCAACGATACCCTGACGGGCAGCTTTATTACGGACATAGATGCCCTGTCCACCGCCCATGCGGGGCTGATTCCCGTGGAGATTCAGGTGGAGGAAGAGGTGTTCACCTCCCACCTGCTGGTGCAGGATACGGTGGCGCCCAAAGTTACGGGGCAGCTTGTGTACTGTAAGCCCGGGGAAAAGGCTTCGGCGGAGGATTTCGTCGCCGCCTGGGAAGACGAGACGGAGGTAACCTTTGCCTTTGAAGAAGAGCCTGACTGGACGGCTCCCGGCTATAGAACCGTGTCCCTAAGGGCTGAGGACGAAGGGGGCAACACCGTTTCCGCTCAGGCCGCTCTCTTTGTATCCCCCATAGCCCCCGTGACATTGGAGGCTACGGGTGAGGTGCTGGAAGGGGAACGGCTGGGAGAGGGGATCTACCTCTTTTCAAAATTGACCCTGGATACCCTGGGCACCTATGAGCTGTTGGCCAAGGACGGGAAGGAGATACTGCCCGTTTTAGTCAGCGTAGAGGATACCACGGCTCCCGTTTTGGAGGTGGAGGAGGCGAACCTGTGGTATCTTGGCTACCCCATTTCGGCAGAGCATTTTGTAAAGGCGGGCTTTGACGCCACGGGGTATACCTGTGCCTTTGAGAAGGAGCCGGACTGGAATTTGGAGGGGGAGCAGGCCGTAACCATGATTGCCCGGGACGGGGCGGGGAACACAGCCTCCTATGCCTTTACCCTGACCCTTCAAAAGGACGATGTGCCTCCGGAGATTCTCTATGTGCAGAATCTGAACGGGTACATTGGAGAGTCCGTGTCCTATCTGAAGACCGTGGTCTGCGAGGACAACTGCGACGGCACCCTGCCCGTGCAGGTGGATACCGGCGGAGTGAACATCTATAAGCCCGGCACCTATACGGTCATCTATCGGGCCCGGGACGCCGCCGGGAACACGGCGGAGAAGCGCTGTACCCTGACCCTGGTGGAGGCGAGAATTACGGAGGCGGAGTTTGAAGCCGCCGTCAACGCCTGCTACGACAGCATCATCACCGAGGACATGACCCTGAAGGAAAAGGGCTACGCCATCTTCCAATATACCAATCAAAACATCCGCTACAAGGCCTCTTCCGACAAGCGGGACTGGAAGTATGAGGCTTGGCGGGGGATTACCACCGGGCGGGGGGATTGCTTCACCTTCTGCTCCGTGGCCAGAGCCCTGCTGGAGAAGGCGGGGGCTCAGGTGCAGGTGGTCACCCGCTACGGCGGGAAGAAAAACACCCGCCACTGGTGGCTGCTGGTGGACTTGGGCACGGGGTACTATCACTTTGATGCCATCAACGTGGGGCCCAAGAACTATACCTGCTTTATGCGCACCACGGCGGAGGTGCTGAAGCGGAGCAAAAACTTCTGGAGCTTTAACCAGAGCCTGTATCCCGCCACGCCTACGGTGCCCTTCAGCATGGAGGATTAGAGATTGTGAAGCATAAACGCCTTGTCTATGCCCTGCTGACCTTGGTGCTGACGGGGGCCGCCCTGTGGTTTTTGGGACGGCTGACCCTGCCCAAGTACGCCTCCGGCATTGTGGAGGGAGGGCTCATAGACGATTATTATGAGGAGACACAGCCCCATCAGGTGCTGTTTATCGGGGATTGCGAGGTATACGAGAGCTTTACGCCCCCCACTTTGTTTTCCGAGTTCGGCTACACCTCCTTTATTCGGGGGACGGCCCAGCAGTTAATGTGGCAGAGCCGCTATATTCTGGAGGAGACTTTGTCCTATGAGACCCCTCAGGCGGTGGTGCTGTCCGTGTGCGCCATGCGCTATGGGGAGCCTCAGAGCGAAAGCTACAACCGCATGACCTTGGACTACATGCGCCCCTCCCTGTATAAATGGAAGGCCGTGGCCGCTTCCCTTTCCAAGGAGGAGTCGGCGGTAAGCTACGCTTTGCCCCTTTTGCGCTACCATGAGCGCATAGAAGATTTAAAGGCGGAGGACCGGACGTATTTAACGGGCACCCCTGTTTTAAGCCACAACGGGTATTTGATGCGGTGCGATGTACAGCCCTACACCCGCCTGCCTGCGGCGGCGCCCTTAAAGGACAAGGACTTTTCCGAGGCTTGCTATGAGCAATTGGACGCCATTGTCAGTTTGTGCAGGGAAAAGGGCATCGCCCTGATTCTTGTAAAGTCCCCCTGCCTGTACCCTGCTTGGTACGATGCATGGGACGAGGCCCTGGAATCCTACGCCGAAAAACAGGGGATTGTGTATGTCAACGCCATAGAGTACATGGAGGACATGGGTGTGGATTTATCCGCAGACACCTATGACGGAGGACTGCATTTGAACGTGTACGGGGCGGAGAAGTACACCCGCTGGTTTGCAAAAACCTACCTTGCCCCCTTGGGACTGGAGGATTTGCGGCAGGAGGAGGACATTGCCGCCGTGTACAGGGAGAAGCTGGGGGCCTATGAGCAGGAAAAGGCCGAGCAGCTGGAAGAATTGGAAGTTTACGGATACTTAAAGAGCCGGGAGGTAGAGGAATGAAGAAGTGTTTGAGCCTGCTTTTGGCGGCGGCCATGGTGCTGATGCTGGGATGCAGTTCAAAAGAGGCGGGGGACAAGGTCTTTGTAGACCCCAAGGCCAACCAGCAGGACGCCTCCGTCACATCCCAAAAGGCGGAGCTTCCCGACGGCAGCGAGCCTGCAGGGGCAGAGGAGGATGAAGGGGAAGAGACCCTTTCCCTTGCGGACAGCGGCTTCGTGTCCGGGCAGGTGCAGATTCTGCCCCTGGAGGAAGCCGAGGGCGTATTGAACCGCTTGGGGGAGCCCCAGAGCACCTTTGAAGCGGATAGCTGCGCCTATCAGGGGAAGGACTACTATTACTACTACTTCGGCTATGAGCTGACAGTCAACGAGCTGGAGGGCGTGCGGGTCGTCACCGCCATCACCCTGGTGGACGATACAATCAAGGCAGAGTTCCCCACGGGTAAGCTGGGCATCGGGGACACCCTGGAGACCTTGCTGGAGGTTTTGGGCGGAGAGGACGGACAGGACTACTACGCCTATGCAGGGGAGCAGGTGCGTCTGGAGATTCAGCTTACGGAGGGGGTCATCACCGCCATGGTTTTCCGTCCCGCCGAGGAGACGGCAGGGGAGGAGTAAAGGGTGGTTACGAACCTGCTGGAGTATCTGGACAAAACCGTCCCAAGGGTGCCGAACAAAATCGCTTTTTCCGACGGGGAAACCCACCTCACCTTTTTGCAGCTGCAAAAAAGCACCTTTTCCCTGGGCCGCTGTCTGTTGGACAGGGGCTATAGGGGGAAGGCCGTAGGCGTACTCATGGAGCGCACCCCTTTTCAGCCTGCGGCCTTTTTGGGCATCTGGCGGGCGGGGGGCTTTTATGTGCCTTTGGACAGGGAGATGCCCCGTCAGCGGCTTATGCATGTGCTGGAGACGGCAGAGCTTTCCTGTCTTCTTTGCGACAGGGAGAACGAGGCTTTGGCCAGAGACCTGCTGCCTGAGGGGGAAGTGCTTCTCTATGAGGAGGCCGTGCTGACCCCGGCAGGAGGGGTATACCCCCGGGGGTTGGACACGGATCCTGCCTACATCGTCTTCACCTCCGGCTCCACGGGGCTTCCCAAGGGGGTGTGCGCCTGCCATCGGTCGGTTATCGATTATGCAGAGCATTTTCTTCCCGCCGTGGGCATGCATGAGGGCAGTGTGCTGGGGTGCCAGTCCCCTTTGTATTTTGACGCTTTTTTGAAGGAGCTTCTCAGCGTGCTGGTGCTGGGGGCAACGGCCTATCTCATTCCGAGAGAGCTGTTTGTCCGGCCGGTGAAGCTGGTGGAGTACCTCAACGCCCATAAAATCAACACTCTGTGCTGGGTGGCCTCGGCCTTGAGTCTGGTGTCCTCTTTGCGCACCTTTAAGGCTGTGGAGCCGGAGTATCTGGAGAGAATCTGCTTCGGCAGCGAGGTGTTTCCTCCCAAGCAGCTGAAAATCTGGCGGGAGACCTGCAAAAATGCGGTCTTTTTCAACCTGTATGGGCCTACGGAGTGTACGGGCATGAGCTGTTTTTACCCCGTCACCGGGGAGGAGGGGGATCTTATCCCCATCGGCAAGCCTTTCCCCAACACCAAGGTTTTCCTCTTGGATGAAGAGGGGCGGGAGAGCCGCGAGGGGGAAATCTGCATCGGGGGTACCTGCGTGACTTTGGGATACTACAACGACCCCGAGCGCACCGCCGCCGCCTTTGTGCAAAATCCCCTTCAGCACGCCTACCCGGAGCGCATTTACCGCACGGGGGATTTGGGCCGCCGGGACGAAGCGGGGAACTTAATCTTCCTTGGGCGGGGGGATCAGCAGATCAAGCACATGGGGCACCGCATTGAGCTGGGGGAGATTGAGGCCGCCGCCGCCGCGTGCAGGGGGGTGGCAAGCTGTGTTTGCGTGTACCAGCAGAAGCGGCAGAGGATTCTGCTCATTTATGCAGGGGACGGGGCCCAGAGCGATGTGCAGGCGGCCCTGCAGAGGGCACTGCCCGCCTATATGCAGCCTCAGGGGCTGGTGCATCTGGAGAAACTGCCCCTTACGCCCAACGGCAAGATTGACCGCCGAGGGCTGAAGGATATCTACGCCAAGGAGTAAATAAACAAGGAGAAAGGTGTATGGAATACAATCAGCTTTTAGAATTGCTGGGAGAGCTTCGTCCCGGAGTGGACTTTGACAAGGAGGAGGGACTCATTGAGCGGAAGCTGCTGACCTCCTTTGACATTGTGTCTCTGGTGGGGGCTTTGTGCGATGAATACGAGGTGGAGCTGGAGGCCGTGGACATTGTGCCCGAGAACTTCTTTTCCGCCAAAACTTTGTATGCTTTGATTCAAAAGCGGGCGGAGGAATAAGTTGAACTTTGTATCCTACGGCTTCCCCCTGTTTGTGGGAGCCCTGCTGGGGGTATACTGCCTCCTGCCTCAAAAGAAGCGCTGGTGGGCGCTGCTCATAGGAAGCTGGGGATTCTACGCCTTGGCGGGCGTATCTTGCCTGCCCTTTCTTGCCTTGACCACGGGTACGGTGTATCTTGGGGGGCTTCAATTGGGACGCATGGGGGAAAGGGAGAAAAGCTATCTTTCCGCCCATAAGGAGTTGACCAAGGAGGAAAAGAAGACAGTCAAGGCCAGGGGGAAGGCGCGGCGGCGGCGGGTCTTTTTGAGCGTACTGCTTTTGAACCTGGGAATCTTGGCCGGGTGCAAGTACTTCGGCCTCTTTGCAAAGGTCTCCGGGGGCATCCTGCTGCCCGTGGGACTCAGCTTCTATATGTTTCAGGGGCTGGGGTATCTGATCGATGTGCAGAGGGGAAAGTATCCCCCGGAAAAGCACTTTTTCCGTTTTGCCCTCTTTGTCTCCTTCTTCCCCCAGCTTATGCAGGGCCCCATCAGCCGCTACGACAGCCTGAGCAAGACCCTCTATGCAGGTACCCGCCCCACCTGGGACATGGGGGAAAAGGGGCTTTTGCGCATGCTGTGGGGGTACTTTAAAAAGCTGGTCATAGCCGACAGGCTGACGGAGGCCGTGGCCGCCTGCTTTTCTCTTACGGCGCCCTCCGGGGCGGTTACGGCCTTGGGCATGGGGCTCTATGCCATAAGGCTGCTGTGCGATTTTACGGGAGGCATAGACATTGCCTTGGGGGCGGCGTCGCTTTTCGGCGTGGCGCCCATGGAAAACTTTCATGCTCCCTATTTATCCAAGGGGCTGGCGGAGTATTGGAACCGCTGGCACATCTCCATGGGAAGCTGGTTTCGGGACTACATCTTTTACCCCTTAAGCATCAGCAAGCCCATGCTGAAGCTGAACACCGCCCTGCGGCGGAAGTACAGGGAGGGCTTTTTTACCCGCCTCCCACTGTATATGGCCATTTTGGTTACCTGGCTTGCCACGGGGCTTTGGCACGGGTCCGGGTGGAACTATGCTTTGTGGGGACTTAGCAACGGACTGCTGCTCATCCTCTCTCAGGAGCTGGAGCCCTTGTACGCCGCCTTTCGGAACAGGCACCCAAGGCTGGAAAAAAGCGGAGCCTTTGGAATCTTCCGCATACTGCGCACCTTTATGCTCTTGTGCTGTCTGCGGCTGTGGGACGTGTTTTCCACCCCCGCAGGGACGATAAACGCCTTTTTGAGCCTGTTCCTCTATCCCAACTTCGGGGCGCTCATGAGCCTTTGGCCTTCTCTTAACCTGGGCGCCTTTGACCTTTGGGTGCTGGGGCTGGGGCTTATTCCCGTGGCGGTGCTGGACATCCGTCAGGACAGAGGCAAGCCTTTATACCCAAAAAGCAGCGGCATAAGATGGCTGTGCATAGGGCTTTTGCTTTTGCTGGTGCTGACGTTGGGGGTCTACGGCATGGGGTACACGGCTGCGGACTTTATCTACGGACGCTTTTAATCTTTACAGGAAGGGGGCAGAACCATGGACGTATTGCAGGGGCTCAACGAAGCTCAGATACAGGCGGTTACCGCCACGGAGGGGTATATTCGGGTGGCGGCAGGAGCCGGCACGGGGAAGACCCGCACCCTGACCCGCCGCTACGCCTATTTGGTGCAGGACATGGGCATCCCCGCTTCCCATATCCTCTGCGTGACCTTTACCAACAAGGCCGCCAACGAGATGAAACAGCGGGTGCGCGCCATGATCGGAGACGAGGACACGGGGTATATCTGCACCTTTCATTCTTTGGGACTGCGGATTCTCAAGGAGGACATTCACACCCTGGGCTGGCCGGAAAACTTTATGGTGCTGGACACGGAGGACAAGGAGAGCCTGCTGAAAAACGTCTTTTCGGATATGGGCATGACTTTGCAGGAGATGACCTTAAAGCGGGCGGCGGATTTGACCGACGATATGAAGTGGAACCTTCTGTATGTAAGCCTTTTGGAGGAGGAGAACAGCGCCGCCCTGCTTCATCATATAGAGACGGAAACGGACAGAAAAAAGCAGATGTTCTACCGCTATCTCTATGAGCAGAGAAAGATTTTCGCCCTGGACTTTGAGGACCTGGTGGACATGTCCGTCTCCCTTTTAAAGCGGAACGAGGCCGTACGGAAAAAGTGGCAGGACAGGTTTGAATACATCCTCATCGACGAGTTTCAGGACATAGACGGCAAGCAGTATGAGCTGGGGCATCTTCTCTCCAGAGGCTTTGAGAACCTGTTTGTAGTGGGGGATCCCGACCAGACCATCTACACCTGGCGGGGGGCGGACGTGCGGTTCATTCTGGACTTCCCCCAAAGATACCCTCAGGCCGAGACCATTCTTTTAAACGAAAACTACCGCAGCACCCCGGAGATTCTCCGCCTTGCCAACGAGCTGATTTCCCGCAACAAGCAGCGGCTGGAGCGGAACCTCTTTACCCGCCTCCCCGAGGGGGGCAAGCCCCGGTATTTCCACGCCAAGGAGCAGGGGCAGGAGGCGGCGTTTATCGCCCAAGATATGTGCAAACGTCATGAGCAGGGGGCAAGCTGGACGGACATGGCGGTGCTGTATAGAGCCCACTATGTGTCCAGAAGTCTGGAGGATGCCTTCATACAGGCAAAGATTCCTTATGTTATCTGGGGCGGCATGGAGTTTTACGGCCGCAAGGAGGTTAAGGACGCTCTGTGCTATTTGCGCTTGCTGGAGAACGGGGACGATCTGTCCTTTGCCCGCATTGTGAACCAGCCTCGGCGGGGCATGGGGAAAAAGCGCATGGAGCTTTTAAAGGCCTATGCCCTGGAGAAGGGGTGCAGTCTGTACACGGCGCTGAAGGAAAATGTACACCATCCCCTTATTGCCGCCTCCAAGGGCGGGGAATTGATTAAGCTCATGGACGACTATCGGCACCACGAGGGCATGAAGCTCAGCGAGCTTTTAAGCCGTCTTCTGACGGAGAGCGGGTACATGGCCATGCTCAAGATTGCAGGGGACGGGGAACGCATGGACAATCTGGCGGAGCTGCTCCAGTCTTTGGAGGAATATGAGCAGTCGGCCGGGGAAGACTGCAGTCTGTCGGAGTATTTGGGAGAGGTGGCCTTGTACACCGACCGGGACAGGGAGCAGAGGAAGGAGAGCGTAAAGCTCATGACCGTCCACAACGGCAAGGGGCTGGAATTTGCCCATGTGTATGTGGCCGGGCTCAACGAGGGCATATTCCCCAGCCGCAAAACGGACACGGCGGAGGGGATGGAGGAGGAGCGGAGGCTTTGCTATGTGGCCTGCACCCGGGCAAAAAAGACCCTGACTATTACGGAGGCGGCCGGGGTCACCCACGAGGGGCAGTGCCGCTATCCCTCCAGATTCCTTTTTGAAATGGATATGGACAACAATATGGAGGTGCTGGTTCCCCTGTCCGAGCAGGACAAGAGGGACGCTAAGACCTTTATCCGTGCCCAGGAGAGAAAACTGCTGGGGGCCAAGCTTCTCTTTGCACCGGGGGTGCGGGTGCTTCACCCGGCTTTGGGAGAGGGCACCATTGAGGAAGTGAATACCGACGAGCAGTGCTGCGTGGTCAAGTTTGACAAATGGAGCAAGCCCCGCCGCATCCGCTTCGACGGGCCGCTGAAAAGAATTTAAGTGATATCGCCCTGCGGCAGGCTTATGCAGGGACGGCTAGGCCGTCCCTTTTTTCTTGCTTTTAACAGAGCAAGCTGCTTGCAACGCATGGCTCCCCTTATTGGGTAAGGGGCGCTGTCTGAGCCATAGTGAGGACTGAGGGGATAAGAAAATAAAAGGGACGCAAAGCGTCCCTCACGCAGC
>CAYUHW010000046.1:0-6643 GCA_964444605.1 uncultured Christensenella sp.
GGTGAACAAGGGGAGGTGGCTCGGAGCTTCAGCGAAGAGACGGAGGGGATGAGAGAGCAAGCAGGTTTATACGCCCTCTCAGTCTGCTTCGCAATTCCCCTTGAAAGGGGAGCAAGCATCTTGTGCGCCGCAAAAGCCTCCCCCCGCTCCTGCTTGTATCGTGCCCGTTTTTCAATTCTATCCTGCAATTCTGTTTGCAGTGTGTGGTGGGGCAAAAGCCGCCGGAGCAAAAGCGACGGGGCTTTCATCCCCCATGGGGGGATTTAGGGGGGATACTCTCATTCTCATTCTCATTCTCATTCTCATTCTCAGTATCATTCTCAGTATCATTATCAGTTCATTTTGTTCCTGTTTCCGAACAAAAGGAACAAGTGTTCCCTGCTGCCTCAAAAAAGGAAGATTGTTCGCCCGCCCTTCGGCCATCCTTTAGGAAGCGAATAGCTTTTTTTCCAACAAAAAAGACCGTCCCTACTTGGGTACGGTCTCATACAATATCTGCAGAATGAGGCTTATTCTTCTATATAAGTGTACACCTTGCGCATGGCCTGAGGGCCGCTTTCAAAGAGGGCGGGGGAAAGCTCCGTCAGGGTAAAGTGCATGGCGTCGGAGGTGTGGGGATAGTACACGCCCCAGGAGAACCCTGCCCGATAGAAGGCCAGCTCATAGAGGAAGTAGTTGACCAGCACCTCGGGAATCCCCTTTTTCCTGTCCCCCTTGGTGCCCGTGTAGGTAAAGTCATAGCATTGGACGCCGTCACTCTCCGTAATGCCGTTGTAGGTCAAATACTGAGAGACCTCCGTATAGATGCGCTCCCGATTGCTGTACTTATTCTTGTTGCTGGTGGTGTGGGCGTTGATATCCACCGCCGTGCCCAGAGAGTGGTGGCTGACGAAGGCGCCGTCGTTGGTAAAGCGGCGCACCATGGTGCCGTCCATCTCCACCAAATCTCCCAGCAGAACGGGGCCGGAGTCCGTTTTCCCCGTGTGCAGACGGATATAGGTGGTCTCCAGATACCGGCAGGCCTGCTCGAAGTAGGGAACGGCATCTGCATGCACCGTCCACTGACTGCCGTTGAGCCCCTGACAGGTGGATACATACGCCTTGCTCCACTCGCTGTTCAAAGTGATGCTGCGCCCTTCACGAAACTTGAACTTAAACAGAAACCGCTCTTCGGAGCCGAAGAAGGCCAGGGCCTGCTCATAGTTGCAGCGGAGCTGGTTGGGAATGAGCTGGTACCAGCCCGTGTCCTCCACGGTGAATTGGGTCTCGGAGAGCACCTGCGTCCGCCCGTCGGCATCCTCTGCAGAGAGGATAAAGGTGTGGGTGCCCACAGGCAGCTTTTGGAAGGACAGCCCCTCGGCAAAGCAGGAGATATCGTTGGAGAAGGTCTCGTCCAAAAGGCGGTACTCGGTGATGTTCTCCGTAGGATCGAAGGTCATCTCATACCCGTCCAGCACCTTCCCCTTGCTGCTCAGGGTCTGCGCCCACAGGCGCACCAAGGGCTTTTCCGTCTTCACCACCCCGTCGATGGTGCACTTCATGCCCTTGTGCAAAGGATACTTTTCAGGCAGGGGCATGGAGAGGCTGGCCTCAAAGGTGAAGGCGGGCACAGGCTCAAAAGTGGGCTCCGGGGTGGGGGTAGGCTCCGGAGTCTGGGTAGGCGCAGGGGTATAGTGAGGCTCCTCAGTGGGAGCGGCGGAAACCGCCGTCTCAATCCGCACCTCCGACTCCGCCAGGGGCACGGGAGTGTCCGTAGGGGCGTCGGTGGGCAGAGAAGCCTCCTGAGAGGGCTGAGGCTGGGCACAGGCCGTCAACAGCAAAAGGCTCAGCAGGGAAAAAACGAGAAGGGTGGGTATGCGTTTCATGCCTTTTGGCAAAGCTCCTCGGCAAGGGCGTCAATCTGACTGCGGCTCCGGTCATTGAGGGCAGAGAGAATGCGCACGGTGGTTTGGGCAAAGGTCAAATTCTTGCACCCGGCCAGCATATTGCCCATGACCTTGGCGGCGGTAGGTGCCCAAGACCCGTTTTCCATAAAGGCTACGGTGCGGTTCTGGTAGCTGCGCTCCGTCAGGCGGCGGATAAAGTCGCCCGTGAAGGGGAACACGTCCCCGTTGTAGGTGGGAGAGGCCAGCACCAGGCGGTCATAGCGGAAGGCATCCTCCACAGCCTCGGCCATGTCGCAGCGAGCCAAGTCCGTCAGCACCACCTTGGGGCACCCCCTCTCTTCCAGCTTATCGGCCAAAAGCTCGGCCGCCGCCTTGGTGTGCCCGTATACGGAGGTGTAGGCAATGAGCACCCCTTCACTTTCGGGCTTATAGGAAGACCAGATGTCATACAGGTTCATATAGTACCCCAGATTCTCCGTAAGCACGGGGCCGTGGAGGGGGCAGATGCGGCGGATGGGCAGCTTGGCGGCTTTTTTGAGCAGGGTCTGCACGGGAAGGCCGTACTTGCCCACAATGCCCATGTAGTACCGGCGGGCTTCGCAGGCCCAGTCCTCCTCTATATCCAAAGCGCCGAACTTGCCGAAGGCGTCGGCGGAAAACAGGGTGCCGGAGGTCTCCTCAAAGCTGAGAAGCACTTCGGGCCAATGAACCATGGGAGCGGCGATGAAGGTCAGGATGCGCTGTCCCAGGGGAAGCCTGGTGCCCTCGGCGGCAACCAGACGGCGGGAAGCATAGTCCGTGCCGAAGAACTGCTGCATCATGGCAAAGGCCTTCTGGGAGGCCACCGCTACGGCGGCAGGATACTTTTCCATGAAGCGGGCGATGTTGGCGGCGTGGTCGGGCTCCATGTGGTGGACGATGAGATAGTCGGGCTGACGGCCCTTTAAAGCGGCCTCTACGTTGGAAAGCCACCGGTCTCCAAAGGCGGCGTCCACCGTGTCCAGCACGGCAGTCTTCTCGTCCAAAATCACATAGGAGTTGTAGGCCATGCCGTTGGGGACGATGTACTGCCCCTCAAACAAGTCCGTTTCGTGGTCGTTGACGCCTACATAGCCCATGTCCTGCTCCAATAAAGCCTGTATATTCATAAATCTTCTCCTCTCGACAGATACTTACAGTATACAACACATCTCCCCCTTTGTCACCTGAAAATCCTGTGAAATCACGGGAAGCCTTATCCGTGCAGGCCGTGCATGAGCCAGCAGAGCAAAGAGGCGGCTATGAGCCCGTACCCAACACGGGGCGGTTCTTTTTTGTTGGGCAAAAAGTAGGGGGAGAGAAAGAACAGGCCTGCATGCCACAAAATCACGGAGACCCAGCCGGGGGCGGGCAAAGGCAGGGGCGCAGAGCTTCCCAGCCAGGCGGCCTTGGAGATATACCCCAGTACCCCTCTGGGGAGAATGGCCGCCAATGCCCCCAGGGGCGGCCAGAGAGCGTGGAGGCCTATAGCCAGCCAGGCAGGTACCAGAAACAGAGCCGCCACGGGAATGACCATGGGAGAAAGGAATATGCCTGCCCACTGTACCTCCCACATGGTTTGGGCTAACAGAGGCAAGGTGCCCAAGGAAGCGGCTATGGAGCCGCATAAGGCCGTCCACAGGGCATTCCCCCGTCCGGGCAGAGCTTTGGAGAGAGGCTCCGTCAGCATGTACAGCCCCCACACGGAGCCGAAGGAAAGCTGAAAGCCGAGGGAAGTTAAGTTTCCGGGATCCCACAGCACCAGCAGGGAAAAGGCCAGACCGAGAGCGCCTAAGCTATCCTCCTGCTTTACCCCTGTCCGCATAAGAAACAGCACAAAGACCATAATGGCCGCCCGCAGAGTGGAGGAAGAGAAGCCCGTCAGCGATGCATACAAAAGCAGTACCAGCCCCGCCAGCAGTCCCCGCAGCCAACCATGGCGCCCCCGAATGAGCTTTAGCACCGCCCCGCAGAGAATGCCCACATGAAGCCCCGATACCGTCAGCAAATGCACCAGACCGCTTTGTACAAAGGCACGGTAGGAGACATAGGAGATATCCTCCTTGATGCCCAACAGCATGCCCTTGGCCTCCCCTGCATAGGGAGCAAAGAGGGTCTCCGCCCACTTTTCCACCTGCCGCCGCTGAGTCAGCACCCATTTATATACGGCAGAGCCTCGCCCCGTATACACGGTGACTTTCCCCCGAACTTCGGCACTGCCCCGCAGTTTGGGCGCGACGGAATCTCCCTGCACAGGGGTAATGGCGGCAAGGCAGGAGATTCTGTCCCCATACTCGCCTCCCGTGCCCAAGGGCAAAAGCACCTCCAGCGTCCCCGCAAACTTCTTTTTATCTACTTGAACCGAACCCAACAGCACCCGCTCCCCCTCCTTGGATTTCTCCGGCAGGCTGACAATCTGTCCCGAAAGGGGATACCGCCCCTCGGGCAGTATATCCCGAGGTAAAAAAATACCCCTGAGCAGGGTCAGCCCCAGCACCAGCGGCAATACGCACCAATAGATTCTCTTGTACAGCAGAAACAGAGCAGCTCCCAGCCCTATTCCGCCCAAAACCAGCAGCACCCACGGCTCCAGATTCAAGGCCAGCACCCCGCCCAAAAGCGCTCCCACGGCTCCCAACAAAATGGGGCGGGGATTCCAGAGGGGGCTTCTTTTCGCATTCAGCTTCTCTGCTTCCACAGCCTTTCCCCCTTCTTCTGCCGATGTCTCAGTATATCATGCCTCCCCCCGCCCCGCAATCCTTCTCTTTTGAGGTAACAAAAAGGGAGGCTCAAGGCCTCCCTGCTAAAATTTATTTTCCCACGCAGAAGCGGGAGAAGATGTCGTTCAGCACCGCTTCGTCCACATCGTCGCCTGTGATGGTCCCCAGACAGTGGAGGGCTTCCCGCAGATCCGTGGCGGCGCAGTCCTCCTCCTCGGCCTGTATGGCGGCCTTCAGTGCAATTTCCGCCTGCTCCAAGGCGTGTATGTGCCGCTCGTTGGTAATGCACCCCTGCCCGTCCCCGGGCCCGGCCAGAGCGAGAATGCGGGCTTTCAACGCCTCCAGCCCTGTGCCCTTTTGGGCGCTGACGGTCAACTCCCCGAATTCTTCCTCCCACTGGGGCAAGTCCCCCTTGCTGCGCACCAGAATGCGCTTGTGCCCTGCGGTGAGGGCAAGGAGGTCTTCGTCCTCTTGGGACAAAGGGCGGGTGCCGTCCAACAGCAGAAGAATCAAGTCTGCAGACTCCATAGCCTCTCTGGCTCTGTCCACCCCAATACGCTCCGCTTCATCGGCGGCCGTGCGGATGCCCGCCGTGTCCACAAGGCGCACGGGCACGCCCCCCAGCACGGTCTCCTCGTCCAAAATGTCCCTTGTGGTGCCGGGGATGGCGGTGACGATGGCCCGCTCCTGCCCCAAAAGGGCGTTGAGCAGAGAGCTTTTGCCCACGTTGGGCCGTCCCGCCAGGGCGATGCGGATGCCCTCCCGCAGTACCCGCCCCCTGCGCCCCTCGTCGATAAGGGCGCGCACCTGCTCCAGTGCCTTCTGCACAAGGGCGGGGACGGTTTCGGCGGCTTCCGCCTCCAGTTCCTCGGGATAGTCCATGGCCGCATCCAAGGTGCTCAAGGCCTCCACCAGCAAGCCCTGCACCCCTTCCATGCGTTTGCGCAGGGCCCCGTGAAGCTGGGACAAAGCGGCCTTGCGGCTTCCCTCCGCCCGAGCCTGAATGAGATCCATAACGGCCTCGGCGGCGGAGAGATCCATTTTCCCGTTTAAAAAGGCTCTTCTGGTAAACTCTCCCCCTTCCGCAGGGCGGGCCCCCGTGCGGCTCAGGCGGCTGAGGACGGCCTGCACGATGCCGTAGCCCCCGTGGCAGTTGATTTCCAGCATATCCTCCCCGGTATAGGTTTTGGGGGCGGGGAGAAAGACGGCCATGACATCGTCCACCGTCCCTCCCTGCTCCTCCAGCAAGCGGGCATAGGAAAGCTGACGGGGGGCAAGGGCGATGTCCCGGCTGAACAGGGTTTCAGAAAGGTTTCGGCACAGGGGGCCGGAAAGGCGAATGACGGCCACGGCGCCTCCGATGGCGGAGGAGGGGGCATAGATGGTATCCTGCATGGTAAATTCAATAACAAAAAAGGGGCTTTTCAGCCCCATAGGTTCTTAGTCGTCGGAAGGCTCGATGACCACACGGCGGTTGGGCTCTTCCCCTTCGGAATGGGTGGTGACCCCGCGGAAGCTCTGGAGGGCGCCGTGGATGATGCGCCGCTCGTAGGGGTTCATGGGCTCCATGGCCATGGGGCGGCCGGTCTTGTAGACCTTCAAGGCGTTGCGGCGAGCCAGCTTGCGCAGCGTGTCCTCGCGGCGGGCCCGATACCCTTCGGTGTCCACGCTGACCCGGCGGTAGTCCTCCTGGCGGTTCCGATTCTCATAGAGGGAGACGATGTACTGGATGGCGTCCAGGGTCTCGCCCCGGCGGCCGATGAGCAGTCCGTCGGTATCGCTGTCGATGGTCAGGCGGATGCCTTCCTCATTTTCAAAGGCCTTGACGGTGCCGTTGACCTGCATCTTCTCCAGCAGTTCCTGCAAGAAGCGGGCGGACTCCAGCTCCTGCGCCTTCTCCAAGGTGTAGGGAGTCTCGTCCTTGGCGGGCTTTTCCTGACGGTTCTCCCGGGTCTTTCTGTCCCGACGGTCCTCACGGCGGTCGGAGCGCTCCTCACGGGGTCTTCTGTCACGGCGGTC
>CAYUHW010000046.1:6743-9331 GCA_964444605.1 uncultured Christensenella sp.
TCACGGCGGTCGGAACGGCCCTCCTCACGGTTCTTGCGGGCGGCCTGCTTCTGCTCCCGGCGCTCCTCGTTGACGGCGTCGAAATCGGGGACAACGGGAATCTCCCGCTCGGTAAGACGCACCACGGCCTGTCTTGCTCCGATGCCGAAGATGCCCTTGCTCTCGTTCTGGACGGTGACGATGTCCACCTGATCGATGGTCACGCCCATCTCCTGAAGGCCGTGGAAGATGGCTTCATCCACCGTGCGGCCGGAAAATTCCATAGTTCTCATTTTTTCTGCTCCTTCATGCGGGCCAGCTTCTGGGCCTGCTTTTCTTCACTTTTTGCCAGAATCTCCGGCATTTTTTTGTTGATGATCATGCTGCTGGCGGTGGCAAAGATGTTGCTGAACACCCAGTAGAGGCCGAAGGTGGCGTCATACTGCCAGCAGAAGAAGACGGACATAATGGGCATGATGTACATCATGGACTTGCCCGTGTTGGCGTTGGGATTGCTTTCGTCGGCCTTGGGCTGATTGCGCATCATAAGCCAGCTGGAGAGGAAGGAGGTGGCGCCGGCCAGAATGGGCAGGATGCCGATACCGTTGACGTAGCCCGCATACTGATCGATGCAGGGCCCCATAATCTCCTCATAGGCAGCTAAGAAAGCGGTCTTGTCGGCGGCAATGGTAAGCGCCCCGGCGGCGTCCTTTACGTAGAAGCCCATCTTCAGCAGCAGCTCTTCAAAGACGGCCTGATTCTCCGTATAGAATACGAACTCGTGGATGTAGGAACCCTTGGTCTGGGCAAAGGTGGTCCAGAACTGCTCCCCTGTGAGTACGGCGGTGCTGGTCAGATTGTCGGGACGCCAGATATTGAGAATCCAGCCGAACTTATAGGAATTGAACAGCTCGATGCCCGCCTGCTGGTTGTCGCTCATGATCAAAAGGAGCTTGAGCATCTGCTCGTTGGACCAGGCGCGGAAGGCGGAAATGAAGATGAAGAACAGAGGCATGGTGATCAAAAGAGGCAGACAGCCGCCGAAAGCGGACACGCCCTTCTCCTTCATGAGCTTCTGCTGCTCCAGGTTCAGCTTCTGGGGATCGTTGCCGTACTTCTTCTGCAGACGCTGCAAATCCGGCTGAATGGCCGTCATCTTGGCCGTGGATTTGCGGGAGGAGATGTCGGAAAAGACCGTCAGAAGACGAATCAGCAGGGTGAAGATGGCTATGGTCAAGACGATTACGAAGGAAGCCTGCCAGCCAGTGAGGCTCAGCAGGTTTTCGTAGATCCAGCGCATGGCCAGATAGAACCACTTGGTCAGGAAAAATGCGTTGTTCAATGGGATCTCCTTTTGTTAAAGGCGTCTTCTTCAGGGCACCGGGTCATAGCCTCCCCGGCAGAGAGGGTGGCAGCGCAGAATGCGCTTTACAGCTAAGAACATTCCCTTTAAAGCGCCGTATTTGGCGATGGCTTCCAGAGCATACTGGGAGCAGGTAGGGGTAAAGCGGCAGCAGGGGCCGTGGTAGGGGGAAATCTCCCGCTGGTAGAAACGGATGCACCAGAGAAACACCTTTTTCACTGTTGCATTTCCTCTTCCTTGAGAAGATTGGCCTTTTTCAGCGCCCGCTCCATGTCTTGCTCAAGCTGACCGAAGGGGGCAAAGATTGCCTCCCTGCGGCCGATGAAAATCAGGTTCTGCCCGGGCTTCACCCGGGACAGCCATGGGTCGAAAGCGGCCTTGAGCCGCCGTTTGCAGCGGTTGCGCTCCACGCTGTTGCCCACTTTTTTGGATACGGAAAAGCCGACCTGAAGCCGGTTCACCCGGTTTCGGGCCCACACAAGGGAGAAGTTTCTGCCCCCTACCCGGCGGCCTGCCCGATAGGTATAGCGAAACTCCTTATGCCGTTTTAGGGAGTAGGTTCGGTTCAAAGCTACCATCCCCTTTAGGCGCACCGAATCAAAAAAGTCTGTAAATAGAAACGCACGGCAAGCTCTTTATGCAAAAGCCTGCCGCAGCGCTGCGGTTATTGGGCAGATACTCTGCCCCGGGGACTTCCCCTTCGTGGTCCTGCGCTGCCTTATGCGCTGAGCTTTTTACGGCCCTTGGCACGGCGGCGGCGGAGAACGTTGCGGCCATCAGCGGTGGCCATGCGGGCACGGAAACCGTGCACCTTGCTGCGCTGCCTCTTCTTGGGCTGGAAAGTACGTACCATGATAACACCTCACTTAGTTTTTATGAAAGACCGGCAGGACGCTTATGCGTGCTGCTCCAAAATAAACCTGTTCTATTATACGGGAGCTTTCGGATTATGTCAAGATTTTTTGTGAATAATTTGGCGCAGGGAGAAATGTGCGCCGGCAGGCCCCATTATTTGCTTATCCCATCAGTCACTTTCGGTGCCAGCCTCTTAAAACCCATCACCGGTGGGTTTTGCCTCCTTCGGGGTCGGGGCGAATTGCTTCGCAATTCCCCTTAACATTAAAGGGAGCCATGCAGTGTAAGCATTTTGTGCGATAAAAAGCAAAAGCGAAGGAGAGATTCTCACAACGATTGGCTCCCTTAGTGTACAACGGTTTTACTGCGTAAACCCGTGAGAGCTGTCACC
>CAYUHW010000047.1:0-8944 GCA_964444605.1 uncultured Christensenella sp.
ATACTAATGCTTGCATAAGCAAGAAATCTTCGGGTAAGGAAAGGAGCCCCCATGTCATCTCCCATTCAAGTCCACTGCGAAGTAGGCCAGTTAAAAAAAGTTCTTGTTCACCGCCCCGGTTTGGAGCTGGAGAATCTGACGCCGGATTCCCTGCCCCACCTGCTCTTTGACGATATCCCCTATCTCACCGTAGCCCAGCAGGAGCATGACTTTTTCACCGAGACCCTGCGCCAGTGCGGGGTGGAAGTGGTCTATTTAAAGGATCTCCTTTGCCAGGCCGTGGACGCCGCCGGGATGCGGGAGCCTCTCGTTGAGGACTACATTACCGAAGCCCATGTGTTCGGCGCCAGCGCCCGCGCCGCATTGCGGGAATACCTGCTGAGCCTGAGCACCCCCGCCCTCTTTGATGCCATGTGCGAGGGCGTGCGCAAGAGCCAGCTTCCCCTGAGCAAAAAGCTCCACCTGGTGGACTTTGCCCACGAGGACGCTCCCTTCTATGTGGAGCCCATGCCCAACCTTTACTTCACCCGGGACCCCTTCTCCTGCGTGGACGGCGGCGTGGTGTTCTCCCGCATGGCCAACGAAATCCGCCAGCGGGAAACCCTCTTTTCAAACTATATCTTCCGCTATCATCCCGATTATAAAAACGTACCCCACTGGTATGAGCGCACCGAAAGCTGGTCCATTGAGGGAGGCGACTGCCTGATTCTCAATCGGAACACCGTGGCCATCGGCATGAGCGAGCGCACCAGCCCCGAGGCCATTGAGGCCGTGGCCAACCGCCTTTTGAGCCCCGAAGCCGGCTTCCGCTCCGTGCTGGCCATCGATTTGCCCAAGTTCCGCACCTTTATGCACTTGGACACGGTCATGACCATGGTGGACAAAAACATCTTCGTAGTGCATCCCAACATTCAGCGCTCCATCCGCTCCTACATGATCACCCGCCGCTGCGACGGCCGCCTGTACATTCGGGAAAGCGGCAAGCCCATTGACGAGGCGCTGAAGGACGCCATGGAGCTGGACACCATTCAGCTTATCCGCTGCGGCGGCTCCAGCACCATCGATGCCGCACGGGAGCAGTGGAACGACGGCGCCAACACCTTGGCCGTAGCCCCCGGTGAGCTGATTACCTACAGCCGCAACTATGTGACCAACAGCATCCTGCGGGATCACGGCATCACCGTCCATGAGATTCCCTCCTCTGAGCTTTCCCGGGGACGGGGCGGCCCCCGCTGCATGTCCATGCCCTTTTTGCGGGAGGATATTTGATTTTCCAAGGGCACAGTCTATACTCGGCTCCCCTGCCTACGGCAGTGAAATCCGTCTTCGATGAGTGAATTCTGCCTTTCAGGCAGGTTATGAATGGGACGCTTTGCGTCCCTTTTATTTGCTTATCCCCTCAGTCCTCGCTCCCTCTCAGACAGCTCCCCTTACCCAATAAGGGGAGCCTTGCGATAGAAAGAGGCTTGCGGCATATTCAGCTTTTAGCAGGGAAACACCTTATGTCGTTATATGAAATAAGGTCCGCAGAGCGTCCCATCCTCAACCCATCCGCAGGATGGATTTCACCCGCCGTAGGCGGATTTCACATAGCAAAGCTATATTTCACTTGTGCAAAGCGCAAATTTCACTGCCGTAGGCAAAGGGGAGCCTTGCGTTATAAAGGAGTTTTCGCCGCACTCAGCTTTTAACCATGTAAAAGGCTTAAAAGTTCTTGCCTCCCTCTGAGGAGG
Source organism: uncultured Christensenella sp. (assembly GCA_964444605.1). Classification (GTDB taxonomy): domain Bacteria; phylum Bacillota; class Clostridia; order Christensenellales; family CAG-138; genus RUG472. Next base: position 1,734 of record CAYUHW010000047.1, read on the forward strand.
GAGGTGGATTGTGACGGAGACGATAGTCGAAGTCACAAGACGGAGGGAGAGATAAGAAACTTAAAATGCCAAGCCACTTATCTCCCCGGGTCAAACCTCACTTTGTTCGGTTCGACACACCGACAGCAATTTACAGGATTGCTATCTAACGGGCATCAAAACAAGTTTTCCGGCACATTAAAAGGGCGGTTGCCCGTCCTTTTTTAGACAAGATAGAAAGGATTATGCGGGGTTAGAGGGCGGCGGAAGGGCAAAGCCCTTCTCTTGGGTGCCGGTGGATCCTGTAAACGTTTTTTACTACCACAAAGTGCCTGGAGCAATCAGATAAGAATTGGCTTCCAGTTGTGGAGGTTGTTTGCACAGACGGGTGTGTTTTACTATGACGGAACCACCAGCCGCTGTAACGAGTCCCACGTTAACGTGCAGACATTTAACTCTGCATGGAAAGAGTATTCCAAGAAGGCATACGGTGAAAAAAACACGGCCAACGGCACTTTGACCATGTCATACAGTCTTGCCGGAAGCACGCCCTTCACCGTCTCCAAAACTTTGAAGCTGACCTGCGACAAAAACGGAGTGCTTTCCTAAGGCTGAAAAAAGTCTCAAAAAGGCTTGAGGAATATGGGAAATTGTGCTATGCTAAGGAAAGCATTTCCTTTTTGAAGTGCGAATCCAGAGGAAGCGAGAAGGGCTATGGAAACGAAGAAGAAGGGATTTTTTCAGGAATTTAAGGAGTTTATCTCCCGCGGCAACGTAATGGATCTGGCCGTTGGCGTTATCATCGGCAGTGCCTTTACGGCCATTGTCAATTCTCTTGTAAACGATATTCTCATGCCGGTTATCGGGCTTATTTCCGGCGGGATTGATTTGAGCGGACTGAAGTTTGTGTTTGCGGCCGCCACGGAGACCACAGAGGAAGCCGCCATTTATTACGGGGCATTTTTGCAGAACATTGTCAATTTCCTGCTCATTGCCCTGACCCTGTTCTGCGTGGTGAAGGCCATGAACAGTCTCCATCGGAAAAAGGAGGAAGCGCCTGCCCCCGAGCCCGAGCCTGAACCCGCCCCTGAACCTTCTGAGGAAGCCAAGCTCCTGAGCGAAATTCGGGACTTGCTGAAGAAGGACTGATGGCACAGGCAAAAAAGGCGGCCAAGAGCAAAGACAAAGCCCTGTACTACGCTGCCTTCGGCGGACTTTTCGGTGCGGATCGCTTTTACCTTGGGTACCCGATTTGGGGCGTGGTGAAGCTGTGTACCTTTGGGGGCTGCGGTGTGCTGTGGTTCCTGGACGTAATCAACATTGAGTCCGGGCGGCTGCAGCCGGCAGACGGCAGTAAGTATATAGAGGATAAAAAGGTAAATCAGGCAGCCAAGCCGAAAAGCAAAGAAAAAAATTAAAACCGGGAATTCCCGGTTTTTTCTTTTGTTTAATTTAGGGAATTTCCCTTTTATGCCGTGGGGGAAAAGCGGGAAAGGAATTCCCGGGTTTCTTGATGCTCAGGCTGAGAGAAGAGAACTTCGGGGCTTCCCTGCTCCAGCAGTACCCCCTCATGCATAAAGGCGGTGCGGGTGCTGACATCCCTGGCAAAGGACATCTCGTGGGTCACCACCACCATGGTCATGCCCTCCTTGGCAAGGCCGCTCATGACCTGCAGTACCTCCCCCACCATCTCGGGATCCAGTGCGGAGGTGGGCTCGTCAAAGAGCAGAACCTCCGGCTCCATGCACAGGGCTCTGGCGATGGCCACCCGCTGCTGCTGGCCGCCGGAAAGCTGACGGGGGCGTGCCTGCAAATAGGCGTCCATGCCCACCTTCTTAAGATACAGCAGTGCCTTCTCCCCTGCCTCCTCCTTGGAGCGCTTGAGCACCTTCCGCTGTCCCGCCATGCAGTTTTCCAGCACGGTCATGTTATAGAACAGGTTGAAGGACTGGAACACCATTCCCACCTTGGCTCTGTAGGCGGGGGCGGAGAAGCCCCGGCCGGTGACCTCCTGCCCGTGGTAGAAAATCTGTCCCCCCGTGGGGGTTTCCAGCAGGTTCATGCACCTGAGGAGGGTGGATTTCCCGGAGCCCGAGGCGCCGATGAGGGAGAGCACTTCCCCCTTTTCCACCGTCAGCTCAATGTCCCGCAGAACCTCGTGACGGCCGAAGGATTTAGACAGATGCCGTACTTCCAAAATGACTTCCCTCATTTTTCCCTCCTTTTCTCCTCCGAAGGCTCAAATTCCCGATTTTGCTCCGCCAGGGGGCTCTTCTTTCTGGGATAGCGGTAGGTGCCTGCGGTCATGGTCAGAGAGTCCGTTTGCACCAGCTCATAGTTGCCGGGGCCGTCCAGCCGCTTTTCCAACAACCGCAGGAGCAAGGATGCCGCCAGCGTCATGATCAGATACCCGCCCATTTCGATGACCGCCGAGGGGAAATACATGTTGTTCACCCCCACAATGTAGCGGTGAGCGGCGAAAAATTCCGTGAAGCTGATGATGAACATCACCGACGTATCCTTCACGTTGATGATAAAGTTGTTCCCGATCTGAGGGAGAATGTTGCGGAAGGCCTGCGGAAGGATGACTCCGGTCATGGTCTGCATGTGGGTCATGCCCAGGGCCTTGGCCCCCTCCCCTTGGCCGGGGTCTACGGAAAGGATGCCCCCCCGCACGGACTCGGCCATGTACGCCCCTGTATTTACGGAGACCACCAGAATGGAGGCCGCCCAGATATTGTCAAAGCGCAGGGCGTTCTGAGTAAAATAGGGCAATCCGTAATAGACGAACACCGCCTGCAGTACCATGGGCGTACCTCTGAATACCTCCACGTACACCCGAATGAGCCCCTTGAGCAGTCCCAGCCCCCAGCGCTTGGGGAGTGGGTCGGTCTTTGAACAGGGGATGGCCTGCAAAAGGCCGCAGAGGAACCCGATGACGCAACCTAAAAAGGTGGAGATCAGCGCCAGAAGCAGGGTGTTCTTGGCGCCGCTAAGATACATGGGGGCATACTTGCTCCAAAGCTGCCCCACGTCATAAATGAGCTTGCTCAGCATCTTACATCTCCGGCTGCAGGGCAATGGCTTCGTTCATAAGGGCGTTGAAATCCTCCGCCGTCATAGCGGAAAGCACGCCGTTGATGGCCGCCAGCAGTTCCTCATTCCCCTTTTTCACGGAGATGCCGATGTTCACGTTCTCAGCCCGCTCCTCCTCCGTGGCAAATTGGAAGTCGCCCTCCGTGCCGGAGAAGTTCAGCAGCACCAGGGCCTCGTTCCGTCCCAGAGCCGCCATGGCCGTGGGCAAATCGGTGCAAACAAAGTCCACCGCCCCGGTCTCCAACTGCATGAGCATGGCGGGGGCGCTGTCGGCGGGAGGCAGAAGCTGAATGTCGGGAATCTGGGGCAGGCAGGTGTCGTACCAAATGGTGCCGGACTGGGAGGTGCACTTGCCCCCGGCCAAGTCGGCAATGGAGGAGGCGCCGGAAAAGGCGCTGTCCCTGCGGGTCAGGCAGACGATGTCGGCAAAGTAGTAGGGGCCGGCCATGCTGACCTCTTTCATGCGCTCAGCGGTCATGGACTGTCCCGCAATGGCGGCGTCCAGAGCCCCGGACTGAATGGCGGGGCACAGGGAATCCCAAGCGGTGGAGACGATCTCCAGCTTCCAGCCCTTCTGCTCGCAAATCTTTTTGGCAATCATCACATCGTATCCGTTGGCATAGGCACCGGGAACGTTGGAAATGGGGACGGCGCCGTTGCTGTCGTCCATCTGGGTCCAGTTGTAGGGAGCATAGGTGCACTCCATACCGATGGTAAGCACCCCGTCCTCCACGCCGGTAGCGTTCTCCGCCTCATTGTTGGCGGCAGGGGCGGCGCAGGCAGTGCCCAAAAGCAGCAGGCTCAACAGCAGGGGAAGCAGTCTCTTCATCATAACATATACCTTCTTTCCAAAACCGGGGCGAACCCCTTTCGATAAAAAAATGGACCGCCAAGCGATCCATGGAACAGCACGCAAAAAGCCCAAGGGGCATCCTGCAAACAGCCATCGATAGCGCTCCACAAAACTTTGTGACAGTCCGGCAGATATTCTCTGACGGCCCAGCCTAAGAAAATCGGCGGTTTTCTTGGGCTTCGGCAAGGTTCCCTTTCCTCTTGGCGGCTGCCGCCTGTATGCCAAAGAGTACTCATGCGCCCTGCACCTCTATCTCAGCGATTCAATTTTACTGGGGCATGATACCACAGCCCACGCCCTCTGTCAACCCTTTTCATATATTTTATAGGAAAGTGTGCAAAAAACGCCGCCATTTTTTAAAAAAGACCCGCACAAGCAGGTCTTTTGCGTCAAAATATTTGCTATGCCTTCACTACTTCCAGCCTGTCTATACCGTAGCGGCGGCAGGCGGCCAAGGTTTCCTCATCCGCCATCTCCCCTGACACAATCAGGGGCACGGCGGGAGGACAGCTTACCGTGGGAGCGGCGCAGATACGGCCCAAGGCCGCCTCCAGGGGCAAGGTCTCGTGGGGGGACAGGAGGGCTTCCCGTATAGACAGCACCCGTTTGGGCTTCAGTATGGGCAGGGGCCGTGCCTTTTTCGGCGGCTTTTCCGCCTTCCCCAGAGCCTTCTCCAGTTTATATAAGGCCGCCGCCCCGTTTTCGGGGGTGGTCATGAGCACCAAAAATTCTTCGTCGGCATACTCGCACTCCATGCCCTGCTCCCGCAGTCTTTGGCAGAGGGCATAGCCCGTGCCGCCCTCCTCCGCCCGCAGAGTCAGGCGCAGGGGATCGCTTTTTTCCACGCCCCAGCCTAAAGCCTCCAGCCGTGCTTTCAGGGCGTCCAGCTCCCTTATCCAGCTTTTCAGCCTTTCCCCATACCCCTCCAGATAGGCATTGCACAAATCCAGGGAGGCCAAGGTCAAGTAGGAGGGGCTGGTACCGCCGAAGAGGGACAGGGCCTCGGGCATATCCGCCCCAAAAACGGACTCCAAGCCCTTGCGGCAGTGGAGGTAAGCGCCCCCCGTCAGCACAGGCAGGGTCTTATGGGCGGAATCACAGCACAAATCCGCCCCCAAGTCCATGGGGTGCCGGGGTACAGGAAGAAAATGGAGGTAGGCCCCGTGGGCATTGTCCACCAGCAGGCGGGTGCCGTAGCCGTGGCACACTTGGGCAAGCCCCTCAATGTCCGCCTCATGTCCCAAGTAGTCGGGGCTGGTCACATACACCGCCGCCGGCACCTTAGGCAGGGTCTGCAAGGTCTTCTCCAAGTCTCCGGGCTCTATGGGGCAACTGCACAGAGACAGCCGCTCCCTTGGATACAGCCACTCCGTCTCAAAGCCCAGCAGGGCGGCGGCAAAGACAAAGGACTTATGCACGTTGCGGGCGGCCAGAATCAAAGGCTCGCTCCCCTCGGGGCGGTTTAAAAGGGCCAGCCGCAGCATGGCCTTTACGCACTGGGAGGAGCCCCCTGCAGCGTAGCAGGTGCGGCCGGTGCCAAAGAGCTTCGTTGCATTTTTCTGGCTTTCCCCCAGAATGCCCTCGTCCTCATAGAGAACGTCTGCGCCCCCAATCTCCGTTATGTCCCAGCCCTCACAGCCCAAAAAGGACTGCCCCTTGTGGCCGGGCATGTGGAAGCGCACCCCCTGCCCCTGCCCATAGGCACGGACGAAATCCGCCACGGGGGTATTCATTACAGTTCCGCCTCGGCAATCTGGAGCATGATGGCGCACTCAATGCGCTTTTTGAACAAATCGCACCCGGGCTCATAGACCCCCTCAATGTGCCCCGTGGCGTGGTAGGCGTTGGCGGCACAGCCTCCGGAGCAATAGAGCTTGGCCCAGCAGTCGCGGCACTCCTCGCGGGCGTAGGCGTTGCAGGCACGGAACTGCTCCCGCAGAGGCTCGTTGGTGACCCCCTGCCAGATGTCCCCCAGCTTAAACTTTTCCTCGCCCACAAACTGATGGCAGGGGTACAAATCCCCCCAGGGAGTCACGGCCATGTACTCCGTGCCGGAGCCGCAGCCGGAAATGCGCTTGTAGATGCAGGGGCCGGCGGTGAGATCCAGCATGTAGTGGTAGAAGGTGATGGGATGCCCTTCCTGCTTCCGCCGCAGCATGTCCTTGGCCAGAATCTCGTACTGCTCCTTGACAATCTCCCTGTCCTCGGCGGTGAGGGCCGCAGGATCGTCGGGGGCGCAGACCACAGGCTCCATGCTCAGTTCCGTGAAGCCCAAGTCCGCCATGTGGAATACGTCCTTGGTAAAGTCAGGGTTGGCGTGGGTGAAGGTGCCCCGCATATAGTAATTCTTGTTCCCGCGGGCGGTGACCAGCTTTTGGAACTTGGGTACGATGCGCTCATAGCTGCCGTTGCCTGCGTAGTCCACCCGGGTAGCGTCGTGAATCTCCTTGCGGCCATCCAAGGACAGCACCACGTTGCTCATCTCCCTGTTGGCAAAGTCGATGACGTCCTCGTCAATGAGCATACCGTTGGTGGTCAGGGTAAAGCGGAAGTTCTTCCCCTTCTCCTTTTCGATGCTGCGGGCGTAGGCCACCAGATCCTTGACCACCTGCCAGTTCATCAAAGGCTCCCCGCCGAAAAAGTCCACCTCCAGATTCCGACGGGAACCGGAGTTCTCAACAAGGAAGTCCAAGGCACGCTTGCCCACTTCAAAGGACATGAGAGCCCGCTCTCCGTGATACTTTCCCTGGCTTGCAAAGCAGTAAGCGCAGTTCAGATTGCAGGAGTGAGCCACATGAAGACACAGAGCCTTGACGATGTTCCCGGAGCGGGCCTTCAAAGTCCCCGCCATGGGGGCAAAGGTATCGGGGGAGAAGAGCTTCCCCGCCTTTTTCAAGGACTCGATGTCCTCCAGGCAGGCTTCCAGCTCCTCCTTGGTTACATCGGGCCGATCCCCATACTTTTCCAGCATGCGCTCCACAATCTCCTGCCGGGAGCAGGTTTCAAAGAGGGCGATGCAGTCGTAGGCCACCTCGTCCACCACGTGAACGGAGGCAGAGCAGCTATCCAGCACGATGTTGTAACCGTTGAGTTTATATTGATGCACCATAGAAAACTCCTTTACCGTGTCCCAATCGGGGACACACAAAAACGGCCGCCCAAAGTTTCCTTTCAGGCGGCCAGAACGTTCAAAAACTTACTTGTCCTCATTCTCACACTTCTGGTTGGCTACGCCGCAGCTGGTCTTGCAAGCGGACTGGCAGGAGGTCTGGCATTCGCCGCA
>CAYUHW010000048.1:0-8942 GCA_964444605.1 uncultured Christensenella sp.
CCGAAAGAAGCTTATGAAGGTGGAGGTGCAGTTCCGCACCATCTCCATGGACTGGTGGGCCAGTCTGGAGCATAAAATCCGCTATAAAAAGGACATAGACCCCCGGGAGGCGGCCTATGTGGAGGAGGAATTGAAGGAGTGCGCCCGCATCGGCGCCGAGCTGGACAAAAAGATGGAGGAACTGCAAAAGAGGGTGCTGGAAAAGTAGAGCATCTCTATAAAAACAGGCGGCAGGGGCTGTGTCTCCCTGCCGTCTTTTTGCTTACGGATGCACCTTTCTATCCTTGAAATAATACTCCTTATCCCGCTCGTTTACTTCCCGCAGCACCCTGCAGGGATTGCCTACAGCCACCACATTGTCGGGCAGATCCTTGGTCACCACGCTTCCTGCCCCCACCACCACGTTATCTCCGATGGTGATTCCCGGCACAATTATGACCCCGGCGCCAATCCAGCAGTTCTTGCCGATGCGGACGGGGGCGTTGTACTGATACCCTTGCTCCCGAAGGGCGGGGTCAATGGGGTGCCCTGCGGTTGCCACGGTGACGTTGGGGCCGAACATGGTGTAGTCGCCCACGTAGATGTGGGTGTCGTCCACCAATGTCAGGTTGAAGTTAGCATAGATGTTTTTACCGAAGTGAACGTGATGCCCGCCCCAGTTGGCATGAAGGGGCGGCTCAATATAGCATTCTTCGCCCATTTCAGCGAACATCTCCTTCAGCAATTCTGCGCGCTTTTCCGTTTCAAGGGGGCGGGTGGTGTTGTATTCGTACAGCTTTTCAAGGCACTGCAGCTGCTCCCGCATAATCTCCTCGTCTCCCGGCAGATACAAGTCTCCCGTGTGCATTTTGTCCTTCATGGCCATGGCGTTACTCCTTTCGGCTTGTCTCTGCCTTCCCATCGGCAGAATGGGGGCTTGCGGTAATATTTCGGGTCGGGGGGTGGGGGTAATCAGAGCGGCATCGTAAAGCCGGGGGCGGATTACAATAACAAGTGCAACAGAAAAATTGGCCTAACTTTAACCGAAGTGCAAAAAAGACACCGCAAAAACAAGCTGCACGGAGGTTAACATGAGAGGTTGCCACCATCTTACACTATCTGAGAGAGAAAATCCAGATGCAAAATTAAAGGAGAGATAAGTTTACTTTGGACAATGGGACGGAGCTTCTCTGCTTTGGATGCATCTTGCGGTCTGCTTTGCGGATGATTATGCGGGGAACCAACCGAGTCATAAAAACTGCACTTGGAGTGACAAGGCGGGGAGGAGATTGTCCTGCACAAGATTTGGGCGGTGCTTTTTATGTGGAGAAAACTCAAGCGTCCCTTGACTTTTTCGAAAAAAGAAATAAGCACCGCTCCCGGCCTGCATGCAGAGCGAAAAGAACCTTTCCTCTCACGCTCCCTTGCCCTTTGCAATCTTCTTATACGAAATCTCCAGCATGCAAATATTCAGCGCCGCAAAAAACAGCAGATACACAGGCATAATCCAAATGCCCAGCCTCTCCTGAAGCTGTCCGAACAGCATGGGCATAAAGGTACTGCCTATATATGCACAGGCCATCTGCATGCCGATGACCGCCGCACTGTACTTCTTTCCGAAGTGCAAGGGCGCCATGTGCTGAATGGCGGGGTAAACCGGCCCCATGCCCGTCCCAATGAGTACGAACCCCACGGCTGCAGGAATATATCCGTCTACGGGCAAAAGAACCAGCAGGATGCCCGCCAGCTCCACTCCAATGCCCAGCCGAATCAACGTTTTGTCTCCCAGACCATTGGAAACAAAGCCGGAAATCAGTCTGCCCAGCATCAGCCCGCCGAAAACCAGAGAGCCGAAGGAGGCAATGGTTTCGGCGCTGAGGCCGGCTTTGGTGCCTGCAAAATAGCTGGGCGTCCAAAGAAAGCCGGTGGCTTCTCCTGCGCAGTAGGCAAAAAAGGCAATGAGCGTCCAAATAACCCCGGGAACCTTCAGCGTTTCCCCAATCCCTGCCCCCTGCTGCGCTTCCTCCTCCGACGGACTTTCGTTCTTCTTCCAAAGGGGCAGAGACAAAAGGCACACCAGCAGAATGCCCAACTGAATATAGGACGTCCAGCGGTAGCCCTCGTTCCAGCGGGCAACCTGCAGTGCCTGGGCCATGATGTATGGGCTAATCACCGCCCCGACTCCATAAAAGCAGTGGAGAAAATTCATCACCGAAGACGAATAATGATTGGCCACATAGTGATTTACCGCCGCATCGATGCAGCCGGCCCCAAGACCGTAGGGAACCGCCGCCAAAAAGAGCATCCAATATTGGTGGGAAAAGGAAAAACCCAGCAGCCCCAGCACCGTTGCGGCGATGGAAATAACGATGATCCACCTCGTTTGAAATTTTTTAATCATGCGGGGACTGCACAGCGCCGAAATGACGGTCATGCAGGAGATGGTCATGGAAACAAATCCCGCATAGGAAGAAGGTACGCCGAACTCTGCTTGCATGGTAGGCCAGCCCGACCCCAGCAGGGAATCGGGAAGCCCCAGGCTGATGAAAACAAGGTAGATAACGGCAAGCAGCAAAGAACTCATAGCAATCCTCCTCTTTTTGCGCTCACGGATTGACATATGGGAGTATATCGCTTATCATCTCTCTTGGATAGAAGAAAATCAGCAAGAAAATTGCAAATATTAGGATTATATCGTCAAAAGGAGGCTTTATATGGCTCTTTCCCTTTCCACTGACCGGGTGGACGAAACCGGCCGGGAGCTGCTGGTCTACGGTACGCCCGCTTTTCCCATTGCTTTCTTTGACGATGACTTGACCCAGGTAACCGTGCCGCCCCATTGGCACGACGAATTAGAAATCGTCATTGTCACAAAGGGTATCGTGCATGTGCGGATTGCCGGCACGCTTTTTGCCCTGTCGGCAGGGGAGGGCTACTTTGCAAACAGCGGCATTCTCCACGCAGGCGATTTAAAAACCAAGACCGGTCACCAGCATACCCTTGTGTTCAGCCCCAAAATCATTTCCCGGGGGGATGACTTAATCTGGCAGTCCTGTGTCGCCCCCGTTTTCAAAAATTCCCGCCTGCCCTATGTGCGTCTGTCCCCCTCTGAGCCTTGGCAGAAGGAGATTTTGCGGCTTGCGGACAAAGCGTGGAACCAAGGCGCCTACGATAAAGAGAACTACCCTCTGCAGGTGCGCCATTGCCTGAGCCAGGCCTTTTCTCTTTTGGCCGCTCACAGGGACATTGTGGAGGGGGAGCTTCTTTATGCAAGCAAATATCAGCGGGACGAGGTGCGCATGAAGAAGATGCTTCTGTTCATCGAGAAAAACTATGCCGAGGAGATTTCCATGGACGCCATCGCCCAAAGTGCGGAAATCAGCATCAGCACCTGCTTGCGGCTGTTTAAAAGGGCCCTTGGCACCACGCCCGTCGGGTATCTCATCGGCTGCCGCCTTCAAAAAGCGGCGGAAGAATTAAAGCGCATGGACGGCAAGAGCATTGCCGAAATCGCCTATTCCTGCGGCTTTTCCGATGCCAGCTACTTCAACCGCTGCTTTCGGAAGACCTACGCCATGACCCCTACGGAGTATCGCACCGCATGCCGGCAGGGGACATGGGAGCGCTTGCGGTAAAAGGGGATAAAAGAAAGAGGAGAGGGGCCTTTCGCCGCCGCTCCTTAATGCTTATTCTTGAACTTCTTTCACATATTCCATTATGTCCTCCACACGGCAGGAGAGAATGCGGCAAAACATATCAATGGTGTGGGTGCTGACACTCTCATTTCGCTTCAATCGAGTAATCTGCGCAGGGCTCACGTGGTACTGCTTTATCAATGCGTATTGGGTAACCCCCTTTTCCTTCATGGTTATCCACAGCTTTTCATAAGAAATCATATCATACGTCCTCACTTTTTTCTTGCATATTATCCGAATGCGGTGTATCATGGTATTAACCAATATCGGTTATTATTCGGCAAAGAAGGAGCGTAAACATGGGCATGTATCCGCGCTTGGAAGCACTCAATGAACTGTTTGCAACCGGCACTGACTTTCCTTTCACGGGAGAAGAGTACAGAGAACTCACCGGTGCCGACCTGCCGTAAAGCAATCCTTGCAGTATGCAAAAAACAGCACCGGCGAATTGGGCAAAAAAGGGATATGCCATTTCCATGCATCGTGCCTAAAAGCCGCAGTGCAATTTTTCTTAAAGGCTCCAACGTGATAAAAAATCCGCTCTTGGGAGGCGGCGGAGAGGAGGGACACGGCAAACAGATGAGGTAAATGTAAAATCCGCTACGTCCGAGATGGGAATCGTCTTTTGTTTGACATTTTCTTCGCATATATTGACAAATCCGACAACAACCTGTATAGTTTAAGCAACGTGAGATGCAAAAACTCATCGCAAAGTTGGGTATTTTGCACAAAATGCGAAGAAAGGAGATTTTTCATGGAGTCTGTATCAAAATGGTTTCTGACCGATGAAGAGAAGGACGGCTTTATCGCAATGCTTACTCCCCATCTTGCCGTTCTGCGGGCACAGGCGGAGGTATCTCAGGAGGAGCTGGCCAATCTTATCGGTATATCCCGGCAAACCTACAGTGCAATCGAAAGAAAAATCCGTCAGATGTCTTGGAACACCTACCTGTCCTTGGTGCTGTTCTATGATCACAACCAGAAGACCCACCAGCTGATGCGGCATTTGTCCCTGTTCCCCTCGGAGCTTATTCAGCGGTTTAACGAGGGAGTGGATTTTTCCAGTTTTGAGCTCAGCCAGTTTTTGGGGGAGAAGACCCAGGAGATTGTGGACAAGCTGGACGATCAAGCTTTGCAGGCCGTCCGTAAAACCATTATGGCCGAGTACGCCCGCTGTACAAAATTACCCGAGAAAGCCGTAATAAAGGCCTTTGACGGCACCCCCATTGCGGAGGAAACGGCCACGGAGCGGGATATTCGGGCCCTCAATGCCATTCGTGCCATCATTGCGGACAGTAAGAAAGATGAGTAACAGCATTCAAAAGAAAACCAAAGCCTTTTTAAAGGAATACAAGCTGAGAAAGGTTACGCTGGAGACTCTCCGCGGGGCCATCCGCAAGCAGGGGTATACCATTGTGGAGTTCAACAACGTTGTCAACAATGTCAATGTGAGCGCTCTCATCGATGCTCTGGGCTTGGAGGAGTACTGCAAACGCTCCAAGGGGTTCACCTATGCCGACTCCCAAAAGCGGCTGCTCTTTCTCCACGAGGATCTGACCGATAAAGAAAAGCTCATGGTGCTTGCCCACGAGGAAGGCCATATTTACTGCAACCACCTTACTTCCTCTTCCATTCTCGGCCGGGAGGTGGTGGAGGAGCATGAGGCCGCCGAGTTTGCCCACTATCTGCTCTACCAAAGCCCCATGCAGAAGATGACGGGCGGGATACAAAGGCACATGGGCGTTTGCATCGCCGCCGTTGCTGTTGTCCTTTTGCTTATAGTCGGCGGCTTTTTCGGCTACAGGGCCTATTGCCAAAATACCTACTACGGGGAGTACTACGTTACCCCCACCGGGTTTCGGTACCACAGCAAGGACTGCGGCTATGTAAAGGGGAAGAACAGCGCAAAGCGCTTAACCAAAGAGCAGTACGAAAGCGGCGCATACAAGCCCTGCGATGTTTGCCTCCCCGGCGGCTCCTAAGAGCCAGGGGGGAGTAAAAAACACAAGCACTTTTCAGAAGAGATTTATACCAATCCGTCCGTCAAAACTCCATGGTGCCGGATTGAATCAGCTTTTGATACCAATGGAAGGAGTCCTTGGGTATACGGCGGCCGGTGGGAAAATCGATGTAGATCAGGCCGAAACGCTCACCGTAGCCGTTGCTCCACTCAAAATTGTCGGTCAAAGACCACTGGAAATAGCCACGGACATCGGCACCATGTTCTATTGATCGGTTCAGGGCGGCCAAATAGCGGGTCAAAAAGTCAATTCGATCCCAATCATGAACCTTTCCGTCCAAATAAATCCGATCGTTGCAGCTAAGACCGTTTTCCGTAATGTAGATGGGCAGGGGATAGCGCTCATACAAAAAACGTACCCCCCAATCCAGCACCTCCGGGGTAACGGGCCACTTCATGGCCGTCCGAGGGAAGCCGGGATACTTTGGCGCATATGCAAACCCATTCTCTTCGGCACGGACAGCGTGGCCGTTATAGATGTTGTAGCCCAGCATATCGGGAACGGTATGGATGATTTCCATTTGCTCCGGGGAAACGCTTTGAGTCAACGCTTCCAGCTCGGTGCCTGCACAGTCGGGAAACTGACCCAAGCATATGGGATCCAGCAGCCAGTTGTGGGTAAAAGTCCAGTCGGTGTCCCATACGGCGAAGGTGGCTTTTCGAGCCGCCTGAATGTTTTCGGGGGTTTCCGTTTCCGGATAGCACAGTCTGCCGGTGCTGGCAATGCCCACCATGGCATGGGGATCCGCCGCTTTTATGGCTCTCTGGGCATACCCGTGGGCAAGAAGCTGATGGACATGCACCCGAAACACACCCTCCCGGTTCAACTGCAGACCCGGGGCGTACACCCCTGTATCATAGCTCAGCCCCACGGTGCACTGGGGCTCATTCAAGGTAAAATAGAAACGGACTCTGCCGCGAAAATGAGCGGCCATCATGCCGGCGAACCGGCCAAAGGCCCGAGCCGTTTCCTCCCTTTGCCAGCCGCCCCGCTCTTCCGCCGCCTGGGGAAGCTCCCAGTGGTAAAGGGTCATGTAGGGCTCGATTCCGGCTTCCAGGCACAGGTCTACCACCTTGTCGTAGTAGGCAAGGCCTTTTTCGTTCCAGTTGCCGTCGGCGTTGGGATCCACCCGTGCCCAGCTGGTGGAGAAGCGGTAGGCCTTTGCCCCCATCTGCTTCAGCAGGGCAATATCCTCCCCGTAGCGGTGGTAGGAATCGCAGGCAATATCCCCACTGTCCCCATAGGCAATTTTCCCGGGGGTATGGGAGAAGGTGTCCCAAACCGACATACCGCCGCCGTCGGCCAAGGCGTGTCCTTCAATCTGGTAGGCACTGGAGGCGGCGCCCCAAAGGAAGTTTTTCGGAAATACAGTTTTCATAAGGTAACCTCCACGGATACATGGGCTTTTTCAGACAGAGGAACCAGGTCTCCTTCCAACACTGCGCCGTCTGCGGTCATGGATTTCTCGCCGGTTCTGCGGACATGGATGGTATACTCCGTGCCGCGGAACTTTCGGATGACCGTATATTCTCCCAGCTCATCGGGAAGGCAGGGAGCCACTCTCAGCCCGTCATATTCCGGATAGATGCCAAGAATGGACTGGCTGACGGACAGGAACGTCCAGCTTGCCGTGCCTGTCAGCCAGCTGTTTTTTGCGTGGCCGGGAGCGCCGGAGGCTCGGCCGGTGACCATCTGGGAATAGCAGTAGGGCTCCGTTTCGTGAATTTCGGACTTGTCCTCCAGATAGGCAGGGCAGATGCGGCGGTAGATATCAAAGGCCTCATTCCCCCGGCCCAGGGCTGCTTCTGCGCAGACAATCCAGGGGTTGTTGTGGCAGAACACGGCTCCGTTTTCTTTAAATCCGGGAGGATAGGAGGAAATTTCTCCCAGCTCCACGTGATACTCCGTATAGCAGGGGCTCAATAGCTCCACACCGTATTCTCCCAGCAGCCTTGCTCGGGTGGACTCCATGGCTTTGAGCCCATAGCCCTGCTCCCGGCCCACGCCGGCCAGAGTGCAGAAGCCTTGGGGTTCAATGAAAATCTGGCCTTCCTTGCATTGGGAGGAGCCAATCTTGTTGCCGTAGGCATCGTAGGCGCGGAGGAACCATTCCCCGTCCCAGCCGTCCTTCAAAATGGCGGCCTCCATGTCGGCAACCCCTTTGCGGACGAAGGCGGCCTCCTCCAAAAGTCCCATCCGCTGGCAAAGCCGGGC
Source organism: uncultured Christensenella sp. (assembly GCA_964444605.1). Taxonomy (GTDB): domain Bacteria; phylum Bacillota; class Clostridia; order Christensenellales; family CAG-138; genus RUG472. The sequence continues at coordinate 7,910 of CAYUHW010000048.1, forward strand.
ATACTCCCCGCCGTACTTAACGAACATGCCGCCGATGAAAACAGACTCCGCCACGGGCCCTTCGCTGGGGCCGAAGGTCTGGAAGGACTCGCCGGGCTCTTCCGAGAAGCAGTTCAGGTTCAAACAGTCGTTCCAATCCGCCCTGCCAATGAGCGGCAGGCGGTGGGGGCCAAGATGGTTCAAGGTAAAGTTTATGCTGCGGCGGACGTGTTCCATCAGCGGTTTTTCCGTGCCGGGAACATTGTCAAAGGGCGTGGGGTAGTCCAGAATGGAGAAGTCCCCCGTTTCCTTTACATAGGCGCAGACCGCCCCCACCAGCCACAGGGGGTCATCGTTGAATCCGCCGCCGATGTCATTGTTGCCCCGCTTGGTCAGGGGCTGATATTGGTGATAGGTGGAGCCGTCGGCAAACTGGATGGAAGCGATATCGATAATCCGCTCCCGTGCCCGGTCGGGAACAATGTGCATAAAGCCGTACAAATCCTGACAGGAATCCCGAAAACCCATTCCCCGCCCGGTGCCGGTTTCATAATAGGAAGCACTGCGGCTCATGTTAAAGGTGACCATGCACTGGTACTGGTGCCAGATGTTCACCATGCGGTTCAGTTTTTCGTTGTCGGATTGAAGCTGATAGTTGCCCAGCAGCCGATCCCAGTAAGCGGCCAGCTCCGCCATGGCGGCATCCACGGCTTCCGGTCGGGCAAATTTTGCGGTAACCCTCTTGGCGGTATCCTTGCGGATAACGCCGGGAGCAATAAACTTCTGATCTCTGGGATTTTTCCCATACCCCAGAACAAAGGTGGCTCTATAGCTTTTTCCGGGCGCCAAAGTCACCATCAGATGCTGACAGCCAATGGGATACCAGCCTACAATTTTGGAAAAGGCGCTCCGCTCTTCCTGCACCAGCCGGGGCTCCCGCCAGTCGCCCATGTGGCCCAGGAAGGTGTTCCGATCCGTGTCCCAACCGACGGCGGGCTGGTTCACCCCATAATAGGCATAGTGATCCCGCCGCTCCCGGTACTCGGTTTTGTGA
>CAYUHW010000049.1:0-8891 GCA_964444605.1 uncultured Christensenella sp.
TCATAGTTGAAAAGCAAAAGCAAGCGGGAGCCGCTTATAACGCATGGCTCCCCTTATTGGCAAGGGGAATTGCAAAGCAATTCGCCCCGACCCCGAAGGGGACAAAACCCACCTGTGATGGGTTTTGAGGGGCTGTCATCGAAGATGACTGAGGGGATAAGAAGAACCTGCTTCCTCTCCTCCCAAACCACGCTTCTCTAAAGCTTTGAGAGGCCTTATAAGCCATTTTCCCCGTTACAGTGTACCGCAATTTAAACTCTTTTGCAATCTGTACAAAAAATCTTTACTTTTGCCCCTGTTTTTTGTTACAATATGTAGGATAAAAGAATGGGTTTTCAGACTTGTTTTCTGTCTAAAACCCCTCTGCGGATACAACCCTCCCTTTCTTCTTTTGCTTATTGGAAGAAGGGGAACTTTCTGCCGCCTTGGTGCGGACTACTTGAACTACGATTGGGAGAGATTATGGAACAGCAAGAGCTTTCTTCCCTGTGGACCAGCGTGCGCCAGTCCATGCGCCTGAACATTTCCGCCATTTCCTTCAGGCAGTGGATCGATGTGCTGACCCCTCTGGTGATTCAGAACAACGTGTTGGTGCTGGAATGCCCCAACGAGATTGTGCGGGACACGGTCAATAAATTTCATCTGGACTCACTTCGTGAGTACACCCGCAAAGCAAACCCCCGCATTGCGGATCTTTTGCTGACCCTGCCCAACCAACGCAACGACTTTGCTCCCAAGCCCCAGGAGTCCGTCAGCAGCAGCCTGTACTCCCTGAACCACCGCTATACCTTCGACACCTTCGTGGTGGGCAAGTCCAACCAGTACGCCCACGCCGCCTGCCTGGCCGTGGCGGAGAACCCGGGCATTGCCTATAACCCCCTGTTTTTGTACGGGGGCGTAGGTCTGGGGAAAACCCACCTTATGCACGCCATCGGCCACGAGGTGCGGCGGAAAAACCCCATGGCACGGGTGCTGTACACCACCAGCGAGGCCTTTACCAACGATTTGATTGAGTGCATCCGTCTCAACAAGCAGCCGGAGTTCCGCCAGAAGTATCGGAATCTGGATGTGCTTATGATCGACGATATCCAGTTCATCGCCCAGAAGGACTCCGTCCAGGAGGAGTTCTTCAACACCTTCAACACCCTGCACAACGCCGGCAAGCAGATTGTGGTCTGCTCCGACCGTCCCCCCAAGGAGCTGGCCACTTTGGAGGAGCGCCTCCGCTCCCGCTTTGAGTGGGGCCTCATTGCAGACATCCAAAAGCCCGATCTGGAGACCAGAATCGCCATCCTCCGCAACCGCATCCAGCAGGACAAGCTGAAGGTGGACGATGCCATTGTGGAGTACATTGCCGAAAACGTTCAAGACAGCATTCGGGAGCTGGAGGGAAGCCTTCAGCGGGTGCTCTTCTTTGCCAGCATCTCCAAACAGTCCCTGACCATGGAGCTTGCCCAGGAGGCCTTAAAGGACATCATCCCCGTGCAGAAGAAGCAGGCCATAACCCCCGAGCGCATTCAGGAAGTGGTGGCGGAGTATTACAACCTGTCCGTGGAGACCATGCTCTCTCCCCGCCGGGATAAGGCCGTAGCCACCGCCCGCCACGTAGCCATTTACCTGTGCCACGATATGCTGTCTCTTCCTTATAAAAATATCGCCGTCCTCTTTAAGCGGGGGGATCACACCACCGCCATGAACTCCTGCAGCAAGGTGGAGGAAATGATAGGGAAGGATCAGGTCTTCCGCCGTACGGTGGAGGACATCCGCTCCCGGCTGCTGTAAGGGCAGGGGAGAGGGGTCTTAAAAAAGGCAAAAGATATCCACAAACTGTGGATTTGTAAAGTGGATATCTTGAGGAAACTGTGGAGTCCGTGGGTACTATGGATAACTTCTCCCTTCTTCCACAGCCCTTCCACAGCCCTTTCCACGGGAAAAAAGCCGACGGTTTCTATAAAACCTTCACTTATCCCCGCTTTCCCGCCCCCTACTACTGCTACTTCTGAAATAAATATAAATATACTCTCCTCTCCGCCGTGGAAAACACACCGTGGACAAAATCGGAGAGGGACACTGAAGCCATTTTGGCAAGAAAGGAAGATTGCTATGAAGTTTGCCATGGAAGTACACACCCTCAGCGAGGCCGTATTCTCCGTTATCAAGGCTCTGCCTGCAAGAGCCGCCATGCCCGTGCTGGAGGGCATCCATATCTGTGCCGATGCACACGGGGTGAAGATGAAATGCTCCGACTTAATGCTCCAGAAGGAGTGCGTGGTTCCCGCCGCCGTGGACGAGCCCGGGGAGTGCGTGGTCAAGGGCAAGATCTTTGCGGAGATTGTCCGCAAGCTCCCCGAGGAAAACGCCTTCTTTTCCCTTAACGGCAGCACCCTGACTTTGCGCTGCGGGCGCAGTGTCAACCAGCTTCAGTGCATGGAGTATGACGAGTTCCCCGATATGCGCTTTGAGGGCACGGACTCCCAGCAGGTGCAGGTGGACAGAAGCAAGTGCAAGGAGCTGATTATGCGCACCGCCTTTGCCGTTGGCCAGGACGAAAGCCGTCCCGTGCTTACAGGCGTATACATGGAGATGGACGGCCACAGCCTGTCCATGGTGGCTACGGACTCCTTCCAGTTCGCAAAGAACACCATGTCCGTAGAGCAGGATCTTCCCAGGAAGAACATGATTGTCCCCGGCAAGACCATTTCCGAGATTGCCCGCATGCTGGACGAAACGGATTCCGACACTGCGCTGACCTTCTCCCGCACCCACATGAAGGTGCAGACCGGCCGCAGCTCCCTCGTCGGCCGTCTTTTGGACGGGGATTATATCGACTACAACCGCCTGATTCCCAGAGACTGCAAGAGCCGGGTGCTGGTGGACAGGGAAGCCTTCTTGGAGAGCGTGGACAGAGCCTCTCTGGTGGCCCGAGAGGGCACCAACAGCGTGCGCCTGTCCGTACAGCCTGAGAAGCTGATTATTCGGGCGGAAAGCAGCATCGGCAAGGTGGAGGAGGAGATTCCCATCCAGCTTATGGGCGAGGCCATGGACATTGCCTTTAACCCCAAGTACCTGATGAACGTGTTTAAGATCATCGAAGACGAGAAGGTCTACATGGAGATGAACACCCCCATCAACCCCTGCGCCGTCAAGCCCGTAGGCGGGGACGCCTTCTTCTACCTGGTAGTGCCCATGCGGATTTTCTAAGCCATGGAGGAAAATAAAAAGAGCAAGAAGTTTGAATTCGTCCCTGAGAAGGGGACGGAGGAGAAGTTCGTCATCAAAAAGGCGGTCTTTACCACCAGCACGGGGGTTAAGGGGGAGTATCCCGCCAAAAAGCCCTGCGAGATTGCCCTGGTAGGCCGTTCCAACGTGGGCAAAAGCACCCTCATTAACTGCCTTTGCACCAACAAAAAGCTGGCCAGAACCAGCGCCTCCCCGGGGAAAACCCGCCTGTGCAACTTTTTTCTTTTGAACGATGCGTTCTATCTGGTGGATCTCCCGGGCTACGGCTTTGCCAAGGCCCCCAAGGAGGAGCAGATCAGGTGGGGGGAGATGATGGACAGGTATCTTTCCAGCGGACGGGTGGATCATTTGTTTATGCTTTTGGACATTCGCCACGAGCCTACGGAGGACGACAGGCGCATGCTCCAGTACCTGCTCTATTACAACATCCCCTATACCCTCATTGCCACCAAGGCCGATAAGATTGCCAGGAGCAAGCGGAAGAATCAGGCCGTGCAGAACGCCCGCCTTGTGGGCGCCTCTCCCTACGCCATCCCCTTCTCGGGAGAGACGGGAGAGGGGAAGCAGGAGGTGCTTTGGGCCATGGGTCAGGTGGTGCGGGACGCCTTTTTGCGGGAAAATGAAAAAAACAGGGAAAAAATACAGTCAGAGGGCTTGACAGAACCATAACAAGTCTGCATACTATAGCATGCGTACCCGATGAGAAAAGAGAAGACTTGTCGTGCACAGCTTGCATATACTTTTTGGAGATAGATACATGGCTTTGAGAAAGTGCCCTAAATGTGAAGTAAACTACCTGAGACCCAACGAGACTCTGTGTCAGGTGTGCGCTTCCTCTTTGAAACATAAGAAACCTGTGGAAGAGGAAGTGATTATGTGCTCTAACTGCGGCGAAGCCCCCGCGGTGAAGGGAACGGATTTGTGCGAGGAATGCCTGAAGGAGCAGAAGCGGCAGGCCGAGCGGGAGCTTATGGCGGACAAGATCCGTGCAGACGAAGCGGAGTTCCCCATGGAGGACGACATTTCCGACGAGGACTGAGTCCCAATCAAAACATACGGGCGGTTGTGCGTGGTCATGACCGCTTTTGTAATGCAGGTGCAATAGCCCTATAAAGGAGAACAGCATGGCGGTATACGCAATTTCAGACGTACATCTTTCCTTAGGCGTGTCCAACAAAGCCATGGATGTCTTCGGCCCCGGCTGGGCCAACTATATGGAACGGCTGCAGGAGGGGTGGCAAAAGACCGTTGCCCCCGGGGATATTGTCCTCATTGCCGGAGACATCAGCTGGGCTACCTATATGCCCGAAGCCATGGGGGACTTGCTCTTTTTACACAATCTCCCCGGGCAAAAGGTCATTCTGCGGGGGAACCATGACTATTGGTGGAGCGCCTACGGCAAGGTGCGCACCAGCCTGCCACCCTCCATTTTGGCCGTGCAGAACAACGTGGTGCAGGCAGGGGACATTCATGTCTGCGGCACACGGGGGTGGACGTCTCCCAATATGGGCAACTTCTCCGAGGAGAAGGACAGAAAGCTCTTTGAGCGGGAGAAGATTCGCCTGCGGCTGTCCCTTAATGGGCTCAAGGAGGGGGAGATGAATGTGTGCATGCTCCACTACCCGCCTTTTACGGAAAAGGGAGATCCCACGGAGTTTGCCGAGATCATCGCCGAGTACCCCGTCAAAAAGGTGGTCTACGGCCACCTCCACGGCAAATCCGGCTACGGCGCCTTTCAGGGCATGTGGGGGGATACGGAATATGTGTTCTCCTCTGCCGACTGCTTGGGCTTTGTGCCAAAAAAGATTTTGGATTGATTCCTCTGAAAGGCTCTGCTATATAAATTTAATCCCCGTGCGTCTCTTGGATGCACGGGTTTTTGCTTACGCAGTGAAATTTGCGCTCTGCGTCCCTTTTATATACTTATCCCCTCAGAGTTGCTCACTGCGTTCGTAACTCAGCTCCCCTTACCCAATAAGGGGAGCCTTGCGTTAATAAGCTGCTTGCATGGCGAAAAGCAAATGCGATTGTAAGAGTCTTTATAGTTTTCGGCTCCCTTGTGCAAAGGGAGCTGGATTGTGAGCGGAGCGAACAAGACTGAGGGGATGAGAGATAAAGTAGGTTCTTCTTATCCCCTCAGTCTTCGCTACCGCTCAGACAGCTCCCCTTGCCCATCAAGGGGAGCCATGCGAGGGAAGGGGCTTATGCGCTTAAAAGCTAAGGAAATCGAGATGCCTTATTGCGGAAGCCTCCCCTTGGTGAACAAGGGGAGGTGTCTCGGCGATTGAGCCGAGACGGAGGGGATGAGAGAAAATGGGTTCACAAGACCCCTCAGCCAAATCTCACTTTGCTCGATTTGCCAGCCCCTCAAAACCCACCTGTGATGGGTTTTGAGGGGCCGGCTGCGGAGCAGACTGAGGGGATAAGAAAATAAAAAGGGATGCTCTGCATCCCTTCCCAAACCTGTCTGCAGGACAGAGTCCGCTCACTCCTCTTCAATCCCCACAATGGCTTCGTAAATACTTTCCAGATCCTCCTTGGAGTAGTAGGAAATCACAATCTTCCCCTTCTCCCGATCGCCGTTGACCGTCACCCGCGCCCCCAGCTTCTCCCGAATGTCCCCGGCCATGCGCCGCATAAAGGGGTCGGTATTCTTCTTGCGGCTTCTGTTGGCGTTCATCAGCCGAATGGTGTCCTCCAGCCGCCGCACGCTCCAGTTCTCTTCCGCCGCCCGCAGGGCCAGCTCCTCTGCCTGCCTGGCATCCTCCAGACCTGCTAAAATCTTTCCGTGGCCGGCAGACAGCTTCCCTTCCTTCATGAGCCGCTGAACCTCCTTGGGCAGGCTCAGCAGCCGCAGGGAATTGGCCACCACAGGGCGGCTCTTGCTGATGCGCTGGGCCACCTCCTCCTGGGTCAGGTCGTGCTGATCCATCAAAAAGCGGATGGCCGCCGCCTCCTCCATGGGGTTCAGGTTCTCCCGCTGGATGTTCTCAATAAGGGAGACCTCCTGCAAAGCCCCCTCCTCGGCCTCCATGCAGATGGCAGGCACCGTCTTAAGCCCTGCCAGCCGTGCCGCACGGAACCGCCGCTCCCCGGCTACAATCACATACCGCTGTCCCTTGGGGGCTACCACCAGAGGCTGGACGATGCCGTGGCGCTGGATGCTTTCCGACAGCTCCTTCAGCTTCTCCTCGTCAAAGGTCTTGCGGGGCTGATCCGGGTTGGTGTCAATCTCATAAATGGACAGGGTCAGCACCTTTCCCTGCTGTTCCTGGGTCTCTACGCTCTCCATCAGGGCGTCCAGCCCTCTGCCCAAGCCTTTTTTCATTTGCTTTGCCGCCATGTTATACCTCCTGCACTCCTTCTTCCCGCTCCACCAGTTCTCTTGCTAAATTCTCATAGGCCTGACACCCTACGCTCTTGGGCGCATACAGGGAAATGGGCTGGCCGTAGCTGGGCGCCTCCCCCAGCCGCACGGAGCGGGGGATGATGGTATCGAAGACCTTGTCTCTAAAGAACTTCTTCACCTCTGCCACCACCTGCGCCGAGAGATTGGTGCGGGCATCAAACATGGTCAGCACCACCCCTTCAATCTCCAAGTCCGGGTTCAGTCCCCGCCGCACCATCTTCACCGTGTTCATAAGCTGGCTCAGGCCCTCCAAGGCAAAGTACTCGCACTGAATGGGAATCAGCAGGGCGTCCGCCGCCGTCAAAGCGTTCAGGGTCAAAAGCCCCAAAGAGGGCGGGCAGTCCATGAACACATAGTCATAGTCCGGGCTCAAAGCCGCAATGGCCTGCTTCAGCCGTCGCTCCCGCTTTTCCATGCCTACCAGCTCCACCTCTGCGCCTGCAAGGGAAATGCTGGCAGGGAGGAGCTTCAGGGTGTCAATCTCCGTGGAAAGCACCGCCTCCAGGGGATTGGCGTCCTCAATGAGCACCTCGTAGAGGGACATATCCGTCTCGTTCTTCTGAATCCCCAGCCCGCTGGTGCTGTTGCCCTGAGGATCCAGGTCCATAAGCAGCACACGCTTGCCCAACTGGGCCACACAGGCGGACAGGTTTACCGTGGTGGTGGTCTTGCCCACCCCGCCCTTCTGATTGGCAATGGCAATAATCTTGGCCATAAAGTACCTCGTGTTGTTGTTGTTTTCTTCAGTATACCTTATTTGCGCCCGCAATGCAATTGTTTCACGTGGAACAATTTGCTTTTAAAGAGATTCTTTGCTCAAAAAGAAAATTCTGAGAATTTTGAGAGAAAGAAATGAGGTAGACTTTAGTCAGAAACAAAATTGTTTCACGTGAAACAATGGCAAAAGAAAGGATGGTATGCTATACTATGAAAAGAAGGACTTTAAGAGAGTAAAGGGAGGAAGCTATGACCGAACGACTTTATTTGAATGACAGCGAGCAATGGTACGCATGGGGTGAGGTAACGGCCTGCAAAGAGACGGAGAAGGGCTATGAGGTGGAGCTGGACAGAAGCATATTCTTCCCCAACAAGGGCGGACAGCCCTGCGATTTAGGCTACATTGGCGGTATATGTGTACTTAGCGTGGACGAAGAAGGGGACAGATTGGTTCATCTGTGCGAAAAGCCCCTGACCGTGGGAGAAAACGTGGAAGAAACTCTGACCATATACCGCCGTTTTGACTTTATGCGGCAGCATACGGGTGAGCATATTCTGTCCTGGTGCGCCCATGCACTAGCCCAAGCAGTAAATGTGGGCTTCCACTGCTCACTGGAGTATTCCACCCTGGATTTGGACAAGCCATTGAAAGCGGAACAAATTGAGTATATGGAAAGTTTGGCGAACATCATCGTCAGAGATAACAAGCCTGTGACCGCAAAAATCTACGAGAAGGTGGAGGACTTGGACAATATTCAACTGCGCAAGCAAACGGAAGGGCTGACGGCGCCCATTCGGGTAGTGACCATTGAAGGCTCCGATAGCTGCACCTGCTGTGCCCCCCATGTAAAGTATACCGGTGAGATCGGTCTCATTAAAATCATTCAGGCGGTGGCCTATAAGGGCGGCATGCGCATTACCTTTTTGTGCGGGGAAAGGGCGTACAACTATGCAGACAAGATGCAGAAGATTGTAGACAGCCTCAGCCGCCGCTTCTCCACCGGCTATGATAAGGTGGAAGAGAGCGTGGAGAAGGTCCTTAGTGAACTGGACGCTGTGAAGAAGCAGAATAAGGCGCTCTCTGCCCGTCTGGAGGGGTATGTGGCCGCAGAGCTTCGGCAGGAAGCGGAGGACGTTAAGGGCAAGCGGCTGTTGGTGAAGGTTGTGGAGGACACGGAGCCTAAGCGCCTGCGGCCTCTGTGCCAGTCCACCCTGAACGGCAAGTCCCTGACCCTGCTTTTGTGCCCCAAGGGGGAGCAGCTAAACTATATCCTCATGTGCAAGGACATAAAGCTGGACATGGGAGAGGTGCTTCAGGCGGTGAATGCCATATTAAACGGCAAAGGCGGCGGCCGAGGGGACATGGCTCAGGGCAGTGCCAAGCGTCCCGAGGGGCTGGATGAAATCTGCGGACAGCTGAAATTCTACCTCACCCAGCGGCTGAAGGGGATATAAAAGATTCAGAAGGGCCTTGTGCGGTTAAAAGCAAAAGCAAAGGGAGGTTTGTTATAACGTTAGGCTCCCC